>JAUXQA010000081.1 GCA_030683195.1 Rhodoferax sp.
GGCCAGCCATGCCGTGACGGTGCTGGAGACCACCGAACTGCGTACGGTGTATCTGGACCCCAGCGCCACGCCCCCCAACTGGCTGGGCAGCCGGGTTTTGGTGGTGAGCAGCTTGTTGCGCGAGTTGATTCAGGCCCTGCAAGGCTCCCCCGAAGGCCCACGTGATGACGCCCTCATGGCGCTCACCCTGCATGAAATCATCCACGCCGACACCCAGACGCTGGGCGTGCCCATGCCGCGCGACAAGCGCCTGCGCTCTTTGTGTGAAGCGGTGTTGCGCTCGCCAGCCCGGCGCGGCACGCTGTCGGACTGGGCAACCCACATTGGCGCCAGCGAACGCACGGTGGCCCGACTGTTCAGAACCGAGCTGGCCACCAGCTACCCGCAATGGCGCCAGCAAGTGGTGCTGGCACACGCCCTGCCCATGCTGGCACGCGGCGCGCCCGTGAGCCAGGTGGCCAGCGCCAGCGGCTACACCAGCGACAGCGCGTTCTCGGCCATGTTCAAGTCCGCCATGGGCCAGTCCCCTAGCCACTTTCAGAACAAAAACGGGTTGTAGCCGCCGTTTTATATGGGTTTAAATGCTTATTTATATAGCAAAAAACCATCCAGACAACCTCTTGCTTCGGGGCTGAACAGACAGCGGCCTTGTGTCGACATCGCTCAAAAAAATCCATAAAACCATAGCTGCTGAGGCAATGGATACGCCGGCTAGAACCCGAATAGCCTCAAATCTACAGCTTCATCTCCAAAGCGGCATTGAAACTGGTGCGCCCCCGGCTCAGGGTGCTGCTGCCATTGTCAGCGCCATACAGGGTTTGTGACAGCGAATCCAGGGGCGCCAGGTTGTTGGCCGACACCCGCAGCGACAAACTGCGGCTGAAGACCCACTGCGCGAACACGTCCAGGCTGCGGGCGCGCGACACATCCAGTGACTGCAAAACCGTTTGCTGGGTCAGGTAACCGGGCGTGAACGCCAGACTGCCTCCGACCGTCAAAGGCTTGTCGGCAAACCGGTAGTCAAACCCGAAGGTGCCTGACCATGGCTGCTGCCCATCCAGCCGGTTGTTGGGGCCAGGTAAAGCGGCCACGCGGGAGCGGTAGAAACTGAGCGAGCTGCGCAGGTTCAGTGGCGTCTTGGCATCAAAAACAGCGGGGAGCAGTTCAGCCGCGCGACCCTTAACTTCCAACTCCAGCCCGCTGGTTTGGGCCTTGGAGAAATTGACAGGTTGAGACACCCAACGCGGGGACTGCGCCCAACTCACGGCCTGAAGCGAGGTGACGTTGCGCACCAGATCATTGACACTGCGGTGAAACACGGCCACGCTGAGCAGCCCACCAGCGGGCAGGTATTTTTCGAAGGCAACATCCAGCCCGGTGGCGAGTTCAGGCGTCAGGTAGGGGTTGCCCTGACGGTCGGGGGAAAGTTCGGTGTTCAGGGCGGTGGTGTCAGGGAACAGGCTGCTGATCGCGGGACGAGCCAGCAACTGCGAGGGGGTTGGCGCTTTGTAACTGCGCGAGACGCTGGCGCGAACCAGGTCGCGCCCGGTGGGCGTGAGCTTGTAATTGAGGTGCCACATGGGCGTGATCACGCTGCTGGTGTTGGTCAGCGCGGCACCAGTGCCTTGGCTTTGGGTCTGGATGCGCTCACCGCGCAGGCCCAGGTAGCTCGACCACTGCTTGTCAATCTCCCATTCATCCTGAATAAACAGCGCCTGGCGCGTGATGCGCGCGGCAAAGGGCTGACCTTCCAGCTCCGAGACCTGGGCCAAGCCGCGCTCGGTGACGGTTCTCTTTTCTTCACGCTCACGCCACTCCAGATCCCAACCCGCCGTGAGGCTGTGCGCATCGTTGAGCAAACGGCTGTATTTGCCGGCCTGGGTCATTCCGGTGTCGGTGTTGTCGCCGATAGAGCGGCGCTGGGGCAGACCATCGCGCACCGTCTGACTGTCAAATATGCCGCGCGAGGAGCGCAAACCGGCTTTGAGTTCAATGCGGTCAGTGGCGCTGTAGTTATTGACCCATTGCACATTGCTGCGCACGTTTTGCCAGGTCCCCCGGGTATTGCCGTCGTCTTCCAGGCTGGGCGACCCACTCAGGACCTGGCTCACGTAGTTGACACGGTTGTTCCAATCGCCCCGCTGCAAAAAAGATTGCCAGGTGAGGGTCTCATCGTCGCTGATGCGCCAATTCACGCGCGGCCCCATGTTGAAACCCTGCCCATACGACAACTGGTCTCCTGACTGCTCTGACTGCGAAGGGAGTCGATCCGTGCCCGGCTGGGTGCGGTCCACCACCGTCTCGCTGAGCCGTCGCCACTCAAACACCGAAATCGGCAGCGACAAGGACACGCCACCCCACCGCTCGCCATAGGTGAAAGTACCCGACGCGGTGGGTCGGTCCGCGTTGTAACCCAGGCCCAGGCGCAAATCGCGCTGGGATGCGCGAGGTGCCTCTTTCAAAATAATGTTGATGGAGCCGGCCACGGCCTGGGCACTCTGATCCGCGGTGGTGCCTTTGGTGACCTCAATGCGTTCCACCTGGGCCGGGTCCAGCTGATCAAGGGCAAAACCAGGTGGTGCGGGGTCGCCATTGAGCAGCACCTGGGTGTAGCCGGCACCCAAGCCCCGCATGCGCGGCGCGTTGCCCTGCATGTTGACACCCGGCAGGCGCTTGAGGACATCGGCCAGATTGGTGTCGCCATATTTGTCCATTTCATCCCGGCCATAGACCTGTTTGGCTACCTGGGAGCGGCGGCGCAAGTCGTTGTCGGTGGGCTGGCGGGCCATGATCTCCACCCGCTCAAGACGCGTACCGGGCGCAGGGCCCTGCGCGTCGCCGGGCACGTCTTGCGCCTGGCTCAGGGGGATCAGCGAGGCAGACAGGCCGGACACCAAAGTCGCGCGGGAGAGGGCAAGGGCGAGGCGATTCAAGGAAAACTCCAGTTAAACAAAACGTCGCCTGCCGGTCACCGGAAAGCGCTGACAAGCCCAAGACGGCTCGCCGGCATTGTCCATCAGCCATCAAACAACCGGGTGACTGCGGGCTACTTCAAACCCAGGGGGTCGGTGGCGCGCCCATCGCCAATCAACGGGCCCATCTTGAAGATGCCGCTGACACGCAAGGCGGGTTGGCCGTCTGCACTCACCAGACCCTGCCCAAACAGCATGTTGCGGGTGGTGCGCAGCACATCGGCCTCGCCCTGAATCCAGGCGCCCAGCGGGGCGGCGCCCATGTAGTCGATTTGCAGGCTGATGGTGGGCAGAAAGCGGCGCTCCATCTCGCTCTGGTACATCGAGGCGCACGGAATCAGCATGTCGGCAAAGGTTGCCAGCATGCCGCCGTGGCAGATTTTGAGCGGGTTGGTATGGCGCTCTTCCACCCGAAACCCCAGCAGCAGGCGCTGGCCGTTCCAGTGGCCATACAGCGGGCCGTTGTGGGCAATGAATGAGCCACCCACCTGGATGGGTCGAAAGCCGGCTGGAATATCCAGGGGGGCTGAAGATGAAACATCGTCAAACGCGGGACTCAGGGGGGATGTGTTCATCGTCAATTCTTTGTTGGTTGGTACGCTTTGGGCCAATGAGTCTGCCCTGCTTCACCGATCTACTATAAGGAGTCGGCCCAACGATCTGCCAGTGATGTGTCCGCGCCGGGACAACCCTAGCCCAGCAGACGACCACTGACGACGACCGCGTCAAGGTCCGCGAAGCTCATGTTGTGCTGATGCGTCAGCGGCCCACCGCCTGGAACAATGTCACCTCCGATGTCGTGGCCAATGGCCTTGAATTTCCAGGTGCCAGCGATGAGCTTCAGGTTGCCCACGTGCTCGCCGGATTCGGTCAGAACACGGAAAACTTGTTCATTTTGGCGGGACAGTGTGAGTTGATTCATGCAGCTATCATGCCCGGTCCGGTCAGAAGGCCGTGATATTCTTTGCCCATGTTGTTTCCCGCCCCTCGCGTATGAATTTGCACGATCTCAATTGTCTCGTGGTAGATGACATGGAGTTGATGCGTGCGGTCACCGTCAACCAGTTGCGAAGTATGGGCATCGAGAAGGTCAGGGTGGCGCGCAACGGCGCCGAGGCCATTGACATGCTCAAAAGCGGCAAGTTCGACGCCATCCTCTCAGACTGGAACATGCCTGTGATGTCGGGGCTGGACTTGCTCAAGGCAGTACGAGCCAACTCCAAACTCGCCAACCTTCCCTTTTTGATGATCACTGCCGAGGCCGAGCGCCAGCGTATTGAAGAGGTCATATCGGCCGGTGTCAGCGGCCTGCTGGTCAAACCCTACAACGCAGGGAGCTTGCGGTCCCGCCTGGAGCGCATGATTGCGCCCCAGAACCGCACAAGCATCAAGCCAGCGCCGGCACCACTGGTAACAGAGGCATCGGTCCGGCCGGATGACAACGCCCCATCTGACGGGGTACTGCTGCCTTCCCGCATCCTGGTTGTCGATGACTACCCTGTCAGCCTGAAGTTGCTGCAGACCTTGTTCAAGGACGAGTATCAGGTGCTGACCGCCATCAATGGCCCGCAGGCGCTGGCCATTTGTTCCGCCGAGAATCCGCCGGATCTGGTGCTGCTGGATGTGATGATGCCGGACATGGATGGCTTCGAGGTCGTGCGTCGTCTGCGCGAAGCGCCAGCCACAGCCCAATTGCCCGTGATATTTGTGACGGGTCTGACTGACGAGACGGCGCGCGTCAAGGGAATGGAACTAGGCGCGGTGGACTTTGTCTCCAAACACACCGACCCCAAGACGCTACGGGCACGGGTTCGCAATTTCATCCAGTTCGTGGATGTGCGACGCAAACTGCAGGCCGACTACGACGCCATGCTGGAAGCAGCCCGCAGACGCGAAGATGCAGACAATATGACCCGCCATGACCTCAAGGGCTCGCTGGCCGGCATTGTGGGTATGGTGCAAATCCTGGCTGATGACGAAACCATGGCGCCCAAACATGCAGCGCAGTTGCGTCTGGTGCAGCAGACTGCAAAACAGGTGATGGACATGGTCAACCTGGCGGGCGAGATGTACAAAATGGAAATGGGTCGCTTCAAGCTCAAGGCCGTAGCAGTGGATTTGGGCGACATCCTGCATCGGATCGTCGATCTGTCTCGCGCAGGGTTTGCAGACAAGCGCATCACCATTGAGGTCGACACAGACACCACCGTTGGGACCGAGACTCCCCAAGTGCTTGGGGACGCCATGTTGTGTTACTCCCTCTTTCAAAACCTCATCAAGAACGCCTGCGAGGCAGCTCCGCCCAGCACCCGGGTCACCATCGTGCTGAAGGACGAGTCACCGCTCCTAGTCACGATCACCAACAAATCAGTCGTTCCCAAAGACGTAAGAGAGCGATTTTTTGACAAATACACCACCAGCGGAAAGACCGGTGGCAGTGGCATTGGCACCTATTCGGCGCAGATGCTGGCAAGGGCTCAGCAGGGTGAGTTAAGCATGGAGACCAGCGACAGTTTGATCAGCACCACACTGACTGTGACTCTGCCACGCTACAGTTTTGACGCTGTACAACCCTCTGATTGAAACGGCTCAACTACCCACCACGGCGCGGTACGCCTTCAGGGTTTCGGGCGCTACGCCTGCAAGCAACTGCTCATACGTCGTTTTGTGCCGACCCAACATGCGCGCCGATGCCAGGGTCTTGGAGCGACAAAACCAGTGGCAGGTGTGCTGCATCAAAAGCATCTCGGCAGACAGGGTGAAAGCCCGGTCCTTGGTGGCTCTATCGTTCGAATGCTCAAGATGGACCGCCCTGGCGATGCCTTTGCCATGAATGGCCAGGAGTTTGCGGGCATCGAACGTGGCGGCAGGAAAAAGCTTGTCCGCATAAGGAATGGCAATCGCCAGTCGGCTGATGCGCGACTCGGGTTCTGACACCCGTGCAAACTCGGTCACAAAACGATTGAACTGCTCACTCAAGGCCAATTCAGTCGAGGACGACAGATTCCAGATCTGCGCCCGACGCTCAGGGTCGGTTTCGCTCAGCGCACGCTGGTACCCCTGGGAGAGGC
>JAUXQA010000096.1 GCA_030683195.1 Rhodoferax sp.
AGGCTGGAGCGCCCGCAACAAGGTGATTTACGACAATGCGCCCCTTTTGGGGTACACGGTGATCAGTCGCTACAAGACCATATTTGGCCCTGGGGCCGATCCGCTGAACATCACACCCGGGCTTGTCTTTCCCGGAATGGCGAGTGAGGCTGGCTTCAACGGCCCCGGCAACGTGCATGGTCTGTACCCCGAATTGACCGAGGCCATACTGGATGTCTTGTCCGGCGTGCCGCCCTATGGGACCCGGGGGGCCACCCGGCCGGCATCCGCAAACTGCCCTGCAGGGCAGTGATGCAAGATTTTTGACAACCCGTAAATTAGAAGGAAAAGAACCATGGATTTGGGAATTAAAGGCAAGTGGGCTTTGGTGTGCGGCGCCAGCAAAGGCTTGGGGTTTGGGAGTGCCCAGGCACTTGTGCGTGAAGGGGTGAACGTGCTGATCGTGGCGCGCGGCGCTCAGGCGCTGGAAGCAGCGGCTTCTAAATTAATAGCTGATAGTGCTGATTCGATGCCGGCTACCGTGCAATCTGTGGCTGCAGACATCACCACCGCCGAGGGGCGGGCGGCCGTCTTTGCGGTGCGCCGGGACTTTGACATCGTGGTGACCAACGCCGGCGGCCCCCCCACAGGCGATTTTCGGGAGTGGGACCGCGACACCTGGATCAAGGCGGTGGATGCCAACATGCTGACCCCGATCGAGTTGATCAAGGCCACCGTGGACGGCATGGCCGCGCGGGGGTTCGGGCGCATCATCAACATCACCTCCAGCGCGGTGAAGGCGCCTATCGACATTTTGGGCTTGTCCAACGGTGCCCGCAGTGGCCTGACCGGTTTTGTGGCCGGCGTCTCGCGCAGCAAGCTCGCAGCCCAGGGCGTGACCATCAACAACCTGCTGCCCGGTGCGTTTGACACCGATCGCCTCAAAGGCACGATGGCGGGTGCAGCCCAAAAGACCGGTCAGCCCATCGAGGCGGTGATGGATGCGCGCCGTCAGACCATCCCCGCACGCCGCTTTGGCAATGTCGAGGAATTTGGCGCCATTTGCGCGTTTTTGTGCAGCCAGCAAGCGGGTTACATCAATGGCCAAAACGTGTTGGCTGATGG
>JAUXQA010000097.1 GCA_030683195.1 Rhodoferax sp.
CGCCAGCAACGCTTGCAGGCTCGGGATGGTGTGGCGCTCAGCGCAGCGGCATCAAGGAGGAGGACGAAGGACGGGGGACAGCCGCGGAGCTGAGTGCCACGCCATCCCGAGTCCCGCGTGACTTACCGCGTACCATATTGACCCGATCAACCGGCACGCAGTTTGGCAGGTACACGCTTCTTTCTGCCCGCCATGACCATGTGCCAGGCCTGTTTGGCAAATACCCACAGGCCCGACTCGTTGGGCTTGGGCTCTTCCCCTCGGCCAATGCGTTTGAGCTGGCCGGTGTACCAACTCACCTCCAGCAGGCCCAGTTTGTCGATGGCTTTGATGCCAGTGGTGATGGGCTTGATCTGGTGCGCAGTAGGCTTGCCTGCCAGCAGTTTTTTGGGCGCATCCGGCTCGATGGCCAGGATGCGGGCCAGGCCCACCATGTCCACCGCACCTGATTGAATGGCGTCTGCCATGCCCCGTGCCGTGCGAAAACCACCGGTGACGACCAGGGGAGTCTTCACGGCTGCTCTGGCTTTTTCGGCGAACTCCAAAAAGTAAGCCTCACGCTGGCGGGTGCTTTCCTTGACCGGCTCCTTGCTGACCTTGATGCCGGTCATGGCGGGGGCTTCGTAAGTACCGCCAGAGATCTCGATCAGGTCAATGTCGGCTTCGGCCAGTGCGCGAATGGTGTCCAGCGACTCTTCCTCGGTGAAACCGCCGCGCTGGAAGTCGGCCGAATTGAGCTTGATGCCGATAGGGAAATCCGGGCCGACGGCCTGGCGCATGGCACCGTATACCTCCAGTACAAAGCGGCGGCGCTTGGCAGGGCTGCCGCCCCAGTCGTCGGTGCGGCAATTGTGGTGGGGCGATAAAAACTGGCTGACCAAATAGCCATGAGCGCCATGAATTTGCACACCCGAGAACCCCGCGTCTTTGACGATGCCGGCCGCCCGCCCATAGCGCTGGATCAGGGCACGCACTTCGGCAGGCTTCAACTCACGGGGCGTGGCAAAAAAGGCTTTCATGTCGTCCCGAAACGGCACCGCAGACGGCGCCACGGTTTCCTCATTGAGACCTTTGGGCGACTGCTTGCCAGGGTGATTGAGCTGCACCCAGCACTGTGTACCATGGCTCGTGGCTGCCTTGGCCCACGCCCGCAGTGCTGTCAGATGGCGCGCGTCTTCAATCACCACGTTGCCCGGCTCGCCCAGCGCAGCGCTGTCAATCATCACATTGCCGGTCACACTCAAGCCAATGCCACCCTCCGCCCAAGCCTGGTACAAGCGGGTGAGTTCGGGGGAGGGCGCGCCGCTGCGGTCGCCCAGCGCCTCGGACATGGCCGATTTGAGCAATCGGTTCTTGATAACGGGGCCATGGGGCAGCGTGAGGGGCTGGCTGAGTACGGCCTGGGGAGTCATGGGCGGTTACCTTTGAGAAGTCAATTGGAAGCCCCTTGGGCTTGAGGCCTAGAAATTTTGCGCCCACCACAGGCGCAGCCGCATGCCGATTTCACTGGTGTAACCGACCTCGGCAAAACGGATTTTTCCTTGGGGATCGATCACCACCAAGGCCGGCACCGAGGCCAGGCCATAACGTTTGGCAATCTGGCCATCGGCGTCAATGGCGGTGTGCCAATCCAGCTCGCGCTTTGTCAGCACTGCTTGCACGCGGGCCGCATTGCCCGACTGCATGGCCACGCTGAGCACCGACCAGTCGCGGTTGATGCGGCTGACGCTGTGCTCTTCAGTCCGGCAAATGGGGCACCAGTCGGCCCAAAAATGCAGGGCTACGGCCTGTCCCGGGTGGGCCGCGCGCCAACTGGCGAGGTCGATGGCACCGCTGGCAGCCTGAGGGCCGGCTGCTGGTGCCGTGAACGTGGGTGCGGGGCCGCTAGGCACGCTGCGGGTTTGCCAGGCGTGAATGCCGCCGTAAAGTACCAACACCATTAGCAAGGTGCCCAGGTGGGATTTCCAGTTCTGGCGCATCGACGCCAGCCAACGGGCGGGCCAGCCGAGAAGTCTATCCAAACGCATGGCAAGCGCAGCGCTTCACAAGAGTACTTCCAGCAATCGGTCCAGACCGCCGCTGTTGATGGCCACCATGGCCTGCTCGCGCACCTTTGGTTTGGCATGAAAAGCCACGGACAAGCCTGCCTCACCCATCATGGGCAGGTCATTGGCGCCGTCACCCACGGCAATGGCCTGTTGGGGGCTGATGCCCAGTTGAGTGCAGATCTCGATCAGGGTTTTGCGCTTCTCGGTCCCGTCGCAAATGTCACCCCAAGGCTGATCAATCATTCGGCCGGTCAGCACGCCGTCTTCAATTTCGAGTACGTTGGAGCGCATGTAGTCGATGCCCAGGCGCTCACACACCCGTTCGGCAAAAAACGTGAACCCGCCGGACACCAGCAGCACTTTCATACCCGCGTTTTTGCAGGCCGCCACCAACTCGGCCGCACCCGGGTTGAACTGCAGCCGCTGGGCATACACGTCTTCCATGCTGGCCAGCGACACGCCCTTGAGCAGGGCCACCCGTCGGCGCAGGCTGGTCTTGAAGTCCGCAATCTCACCGCGCATGGTGGCCTCGGTGATGGCTGCCACCTCGGCCTTGCGGCCCACGGCATCGGCAATTTCGTCCACGCACTCGATGTTGATGAGGGTGGAGTCCATGTCGAAGGCGATGAGTTTGAAATCACTCAGATTCAAGGGGGGCGTGAAGCCCTGGATGACCAGGCCCGGAGAGATTTCTTTGGGTTGCATGTGATTTCTAAATAATTTAATAGCTACTAAGGCAATAAAAGCGCCGGCTAGAGGGCTATTTTGTGCATAAAACGAGCTGTGCGAGCGTTTGCCC
>JAUXQA010000101.1 GCA_030683195.1 Rhodoferax sp.
GTTCCAGGTGGCGGCCATGATGGGGCAGGGCGAGCAGGGTCTGGCCCAGATTCAAACGCTGCAACAGCAACTCGCCGCCATTCAGGACGCTGCGGCCACCTTGCCCCGGCGGCCGCGTGTTTACTTTGAAGAGTGGGACGAGCCACACATCAGCGCGATTCAGTGGGTATCTGAACTCCTGGGTGTGGCCGGTGGCGACGACTGTTTTCCCGAGCTGGCAGCGCAGTCGCTGGGCAAGCACCGCATCATTGCCGATGGCGCCGAAATTGTGCGGCGCAACCCGGACATCATCATCGGCTCATGGTGCGGCAAGAAGTTTCGACCTGAAAAGGTCAATGCTCGCGCCGGCTGGGAGGGCGTGAATGCAGTCAAGAACGGGCAACTGTTTGAGATCAAGTCGGTTGACATCTTGCAACCCGGCCCGGCAGCGCTGACCGACGGCGTGGCGCAGCTGCACCGCATCGTGATGGATTGGAGCCGCACTCGTGGATGAACGATTGACCATTGCCCGCAGCGAGCTGATTCTGGGCGGCCAGAAAAGCGGAAAGTCACGCCGGGCCGAGTTGCTGGCACGCAACTGGCTGGGGCAATCTGCCTCGCACCACGCGGTACTGATCGCCACGGCCCAACCCTGGGACGAGGAAATGCGAACGCGCATTGCACGCCATCAGACAGACCGCGCCGAGCGGGTGCCCGGCTTGCGCACGGTGGAGAAATCTCACCAGCTGAGTGAGGCCCTACAAAAACATAGCCGTCCGGACACCCTTGTGGTGGTGGACTGCCTCACCCTTTGGCTTACCAACTGGCTGATGCCGATGGAACCAGTGCCAGGGCGTGATTTGAAGCTTAATAGCCCTCTAGCCGGCGTATCTGTTGCACCAGTAGCTATGCTTTTGGATACTCTGGCCAAGGTGCCTGGCCCCGTGGTGCTAGTGGGTAACGAGATTGGGCTGGGGGTGATTCCCATGGGTGCCGAGGTGCGGGCGTTTGTGGACAGTCTGGGCCACCTGAACCAGGACGTCGCCCGCGTTTGCCGGCGCGTGACGCTGATGGCCGCTGGTTTGCCCCTGACTTTGAAAGACGCGCCATGAGCCTCGAACCTGGGTGCACCACGTTCAAGCCCGCCGACGGCCCTCAAGCAGCGGGTGTGCGCTGGCTGACGAGCCTTGTAATGATGACCAGCTTATGGAGCGCGGGGGCAGTGCAGGCGCTGCAAGTTACCGACGACCGGGGCGTGGTGATCACCTTCGATCAACCCCCACAACGTATCGTCAGCCTCTTGCCCTCATTGACCGAGACTGTGTGCGAACTGGGCCAGTGCGCCCGGCTGGTGGGGGTGGACCGGTACTCCAATTTTCCGGCCAGCCTGAACGCGGTGCCCAAAGTGGGGGGCGGGCTGGACCCGAATATCGAGGCTATTGTGGCGCTTAAGCCTGACGTGGTGTTGATGGCCACGTCATCCCGCGCCGGGGAGCGGCTGCGTACGCTGGGCTTGAGGGTGGTGGCCCTGGAGCCCAAGACCCATGCCGATGTGCAGCGTGTCATGCTCAAACTGGGCCAGGTGCTGGGCGTGGCCGATGCTCAAAAAGTCTGGCGGGCGATTGACGCCGGGGTGTCGGCTGCTGCGCAGTCGCTGCCCGCGTCCGTGAAGAGCACGCGGGTCTACTTTGAAGTGAATCAGGGGCCGTATGGGGCCAGCGAGTCGTCATTTATTGGCGAGACCCTCACCCGACTTGGGGCGCAAAATATCTTGTCGGCAACGCTGGGGCCGTTTCCGAAACTCAATCCCGAATACATCGTGCGCGCCAACCCTGACCTGATCATGGTGGGCGCGCGCAGTGCCGATGGCATGGCGCAGCGCCCCGGCTGGGGCGGCTTGCGGGCGCTGCAGGACCAGCGGGTGTGTATTTTCCCCACCGTGCAGTCAGACGTGCTGGTGCGCCCCGGCCCGCGCATGGCCGAAGGCGCACGGCTCATGGCACAGTGTTTGGTTGACAAGGCTCCGAAGACGGCTTTCAAGGCGACGCCGCCCGCCACGGGAGCGCGCCCTTGAGCTTGCACCGCACGCCTCTGATCTTGTCTATGCTGGGCATCAGCCTGGCCTTGGTGGTGCTGGGTGTGTGCGTGGGCAGCACCGGGTTTGAGAACCTGTTCACGCCCTTGCTGAACCCCCTGCAAGACCCGGCGCAGCACGCCATGGCGCAGCAAATTGTGGGGGAGATTCGCCTGCCGCGCACCTTGGGCGCCTGGGCCGCCGGGGCCTTGCTGGGGCTGGCCGGAGCGGTGGCGCAAGGTTTGTTTCGTAACCCGCTGGCCGACCCGTATCTGTTGGGCAGCGCCTCGGGGGCTTCGTTGGGTGTTGCCCTGGTGCTGGCCGCGCTGGGTGGCAGTGCGGGCATGCTGGGTGGCAGCATGATGAACGGTGGCGTGGCAGTGAGTGTTTTCTCCAGCAATATGCTGGTGCGCTTGGGCCTGACCGGTGCGGCGTTTGCCGGTGCGGTTCTGGCGGTGCTGCTCACGCTGGCCCTGTCACGCGGGGTGCAGCACACGCTGCGCCTGCTGCTGGCCGGGGTGGTGGTGGGCGTGGTGCTGGGTGCCATGACGCATTTGGTCACACTGATGTCGCCTGATTCGCTGCAGGCCATGCAGGCCTTCATGCTCGGCTCCACCGCGTTTGTGGGCTGGACGGCCTGCCTGCTGATGGCAGGGGTGTGGGCCGTGTGCGTGCTGGCCGCCATCCTGCTGGGGCGGGTGCTGGACGGTCTGAGCCTGGGGGACGCCACCGCCCATAGCCTGGGCCTGCCGCTGGGGCCGCTTCGCGTGGCGCTGGTGGCGGTGTTGGCGCTGGCCACTGGGACGGCCGTGGCGCAAACCGGTTTGATTGCGTTTGTGGGGCTGGCGGCGCCGCATTTGGTGCGGTCGATCATCAAGACGACCCACGGCGGTCTGATGCTGCTGGCCAGTCTGGCGGGAGGGGCCTTGCTGATGGGGGCCGATACCCTGGCGCGCTGGCTGATTGCCCCGCAAGAATTGCCGGTGGGCGTGCTCACGGCCGTGCTGGGCGGGGGCTACTTGCTGTGGCTTATGAACCGCAGCACCCGGCTTACCGCAGGTAGCAGTTCATGAAGAATGTTATGGATTCAGCAGCTATTGAGGCCATCAATCTGTCGGCCAGACTTGGAAACATCGAGGTATTGCACAACATCTCCCTGGCGTTGCCGCAAGGTCGCTGGACCAGCATCGTGGGGCCCAACGGCGCGGGTAAATCAACCTTGCTGAAGGCGCTGGCCCATGTGTTGCCGCACACCGGAACGGTCAACCTGCTGGGTCGCCCCCTCAACAGCCTGCCGGGGCGCGACCGGGCGCGCCAGCTGGCCTGGTTGGGGCAAAACGAGACGTCGGGTGATGATTTGACTGTGCTGGATGTGGCGCTTTTGGGTCGCTTGCCGCACCAAGCTTGGCTGGCTGCGCCCAGCGCTGCCGATCACACCGCTGTGGAGCAGGCTCTCAGAGCCACTCAAGCGTGGGATTGGCGCCATCGCACGCTGGGTCAGTTGTCGGGCGGCGAGCGCCAGCGCGTGCTGCTGGCTCGCGCCTTGGCGGTGCAGGCGCCGGTGTTGCTGATGGACGAACCCCTGGCCAACCTTGATCCGCCGCATCAGGCTGATTGGCTGGAGGTTGTGCACTGTTTGTTAATGGCCGGGACGACCGTGGTGAGCGTGTTGCATGAGATCACCATCGCCTTGCATGCCGATCAGATGGTCATCATGGCGCAGGGGCGGGTAACCCATCAGGGGGAGTGTTCTGACGTTGCCACCCACCGGGCTTTGGAGGCTGTTTTTGACCACCGGATTGCGATTCATCCATTGGCGGGGCAGTGGGTTGCTTTGCCCAAGGGGCCGTCTTTTTGATGCTCCTTTCTGTACCTTTTCGGCTCCCTTTAGTGCTGAGGTTTTGGGCGACGCGGGCTGGCCTGGCACTCGGCTCTGCGGCTGTCCCCCGCGTCTGCCTAGGGCAGACAGCTCCTCCTTGATGCCGCGACGCCGAGTGCCAGGCCAACCCGCTTTTGGTGGCGCAATTTGCATTCAAAAATTTGACGCACACCAACAATGTTGCACCCCTATTCGGGGTCAGATTCCAATTAACTTCAACTTGTTGGATTTCAAAATTAATTGGAATCTGACCCTCAATAAAGACACGCATGCAAATAGAAACTCCTCCCTCTGAAAAGCCCTACGAAAAGCCTGAAGGCGAGCGCCGGGGTCTGGTCATTGTCAACACCGGCGACGGCAAGGGCAAGAGCACGGCGGCTTTTGGGCTGGCCTTGCGGGCGCATGGCCGGGCCAAAGCGGTCAAGATTTTTCAGTTCATGAAGGTGCCCAGCGCCCGCTTTGGCGAGCACCGCATGTTTGAGCAGTTGGGCATTCCGATTGAAGGTTTGGGCGATGGCTTCAGCTGGAAAAGCCAGGACCTGGAGCATTCGGCTCAATTGGCGCGCGATGG
>JAUXQA010000215.1 GCA_030683195.1 Rhodoferax sp.
GAACAAGGTGACGCGTTCCATGCCGCCGGCGTGGCCAACGGCGGTACGGCCTGCGAAGACGCTCCCGGATTTCGCGAGAGCGCAGCCGGCAGCCTTTACCTGGCTTACCTGCGCGACCCGGACGGCAACAAACTCTGCGCCCTGCACCGGCCTGCCAAATAAAGCCGGCTGACACCGCCGCAGGCCATGCCGTGGCGCGCCTGCGCGCCGCTCGCCTGGCCCGCGCCGTCAAACCTTTTCGGGCGCGCGGCGGGCCCGCCGAGCGTTGCCCCGGTTGTCGGGTGATGCACAGCCATTGCTTCTGCAACTTGCGCCCAAACGTGCCCACGCAGGCGGGCGTGTGCCTGCTGATGGCCGACATCGAACCCCTCAAACCCAGCAACACCGGCTGGCTGATTGCCGATGTGGTAGACGACACCTTTGCCTTTGGCTGGGCCCGTACGTCCGTGGACCCTGACTTGCTGACCTTGCTGGCCGACCCGCAATGGCAACCCTATGTGGTGTTCCCTGGCGAGTTTGTCACGCCTGAGCGGGTGGTCAGTCAACTGCTGCCCGCGGTGGCCGCCCAAGGTCAGCCAGCCAAACGCCCGCTATTTGTGCTGCTGGATGCCACTTGGGCCGAGGCGGGCAAGATGTTTCGCAAAAGCCCGTACCTGAACCACCTGCCGGTGCTGAGCCTGCACCCCGATCAAATCTCGAACTACCGCCTGCGCCGCTCCAGCCGCGACGACCACTTTTGCACCTCCGAGGTGGGCGCCCTGTGTCTGGCACTGGCAGGTGAGCCCCACGCGGCCGAGGTGCTGAGCGCTTACCTCGACGTGTTCACCGACCACTACCTGCAAGCCAAGAACCAGCAGCCGGTAGACCGCGAAGACGCGGCACATCTGCGCTTGCGCGACCTGACGTTGCCACCGTAGTCCTGGCCTTGGGGCGACAATCGACCCCCTGACAAAGATTTAGACCCGAAAAATGACCCAAGACTTGACCCCAACCCCCGAATCAACCCAACCCAAGATGTGCGACTCCTGCGCCGGCGTACAACAAAACTGGCGCCGCGCCCGGGGTCACCCCGAACTGATGCAGGGCACCCACCGCACGGTGGCGCACAAGCATGGGCAAGTCACCATCACCCGCTACCAGTGCGAGCGCTGCGGCACCGTATGGGACTACGAAAACAACAAGGTCAACCGACACGCGGGCTGGTCGGTGGTGGGCGGCTGACCTGCCGGCCTCCTTTTTCGCATAACTTTTGGTCATACCCACAACAGTCAATAGCATTATTCAAAGCACTCGATCTTTCCTACAGTTGCAGGCAACAACAGGAAGCGGAAGTGAACGATGGATGTATGTGTTTTGGGCGCCGGCATTGTGGGTTTGGCCACCGCGTATGAGCTTGACCGACTGGGCATGTCCGTCACGGTCGTGGACCGCGACACAGCAGGCTCCGGCGCCACGGGTGGCAATGGGGCGCAGCTCAGTTACAGCTATGTGCAACCCCTGGCGGACCCGTCCATCTGGCTGCAGCTGCCCAAGCTGATGCTGTGGCCAGACTCCCCACTGAAGCTGCGCCCCCAATGGGACCCTCAACAGTGGCGCTGGGGACTGGCCTTTATGCAGGCGTGCAACGCCCCTACCTCGGCTGACACCACTGCCCGATTGCTCGCTCTGGCCGCGAGCAGCCGCGCCGGCTTTGACCTAATGCGGGAGGTTGAAAAACCGGACTGCGATTACTCCAGCACAGGAAAGCTGGTGCTCTACCCCACTGCGGCCAGCTTTGCAGCAGCCCAGCGCCAGTTGGCACTGCAAAGCAAACTGGGCAGCCAGCAAGCCGCCATCACTCCCCAGGCATGCTGCGACCTGGAACCGGCGCTGGACGGCTATGCCCCGCAGATTGCTGGCGCCATCCATACCCCCTCGGAATGTGCGGTGGACGGCCTGAAGCTGTGCCGTGAACTGGAGCGAATCTTGCGGGCGCGGGGCGTGAAGTTTGTCCTGGGCAACACGGTCAATGCCCTGGCCCAACGGCAAGGTCGCGTCACGGCAGCGCACACGTCTGAGGGGCCGCTGGAGGCCGATCACTTTGTGCTGGCCATGGGCCCCCAAAGCGTGGCCATGGCCAGGACGGCGGGCATCAGACTGCCGGTGTACCCCATCAAGGGTTACAGCATCACGCTGGATCTGGCACAAGGCAGCGACCACAGCGCGCCACGCATCAATGTCACGGACATGGCCCGCAAGGTGGTCTTTGCCCGGCTGGGCAACCGGCTACGGGTGGCGGGCATGGCAGAACTGGTGGGACACAACCCGCACATTCGCCCGCCCGCCATTGCCAGCCTGTTGCGAAGCACCCGCACCGTACTGCCAGGGCTTGCACTGAGCGGGTCAGAGCACCCGTGGGCCGGTCTGCGTCCGGCCACCCCAACGGGTTTGCCGATTGTGGGTGTGCAGCCGGGCGGCCCCGGCAATCTCGTGGTCAACACCGGCCATGGTGCTTTGGGCTTGACGCTGGCCTTTGGCACCGCCCGGCAAGTGGGCCAACAGCTCCTGCGAGCCCCGCTGCACTGAACCTATTGGCCCAGCGCCTGCACCACGGCCTGCTGCACGCACCGCGTCATGGCGGTGGCCAGCAAGGAGGTGGGTCGATTGAGGGGCCGCAGTGCCGCAATCGGCACAACAATGTCAGGCTCCAGGGCCACCACGTCAACCTTGGTGCGGTCCGCCGACACCGCCGTACAGGCGTCCACCAGGGCAATACCCAATCCGTAGTGCGCCAGCGCCAGGGCCGCGTGGTAGGTCTGCACCTTCACCTGCGACTCAAACCCGACACCCGCCTGAATACAGGCCTGGCTCAGACTGATGCCGATGGGGTCGCCCACATCCAGGCTGATGACTGGCAAGTTCTCCAGGTCGGCCAGTGAGACCGCACCCGCCTTGAGCCACTTGGGCGCCAGCATGCCCTTGGGGGCAATGCACACCATGCGGCCCTCGGCCAGTGGCTCCAGCGCCAGCGAAGGATGTGCCATCGCATTGAACACAAAACCCACATCGGCTTCCTGCAAAGCCAGAGCGGAAAAGATCTGGGGGGAATGCAGGGAATCAATGGTGACCACCACCTGCGGATGCTGCTCACGAAACTGCTTCAGCGCGCGCGGCAGCACCTCGTAACTCAGTGCCAGCACACTCACAATGTGCAGCTCACCCTCGCGGTGACCCAACTTGAGGGTATTGGCCAGGCGTTGCACTTCATCGAGTTGCGCAAACAGCTTGGCAATGTGCGGGTACAGGGTTTGGGCCTCTGTGGTGGGCGCCAGCCTGC
>JAUXQA010000102.1 GCA_030683195.1 Rhodoferax sp.
TGGCTGGAATACCAAACCGATTCCAATAGGATATCTGTTCAGTGCTCACGTAAAGCTGTGGAATTTGCCAAAAATTCCACATCACCACGCGATCCAGTGCGCGTGAAGCTGTGCGCAGCTGTTCCAGGGTGGTGGCTGAACCAATGGCCAGAAGCAGGCTGTCGACCGCCGCGCTCTTGACTCCACGAAAATTATTGTTGCCGGGCTCATCGGCTGACTTGCTGACATAACTCGACGTCAGATCGGCTGAGCTGGGCAGGGTGAAGTCGCCCTCCACGATGATGATGAGATCGAAGTCGTACTGCTCCAGCCTTCGCCTGTACAACGCAAAGTCTACGATCCGCTCTTTCATTGTGATGCCAAGTTTTTCCAAATTGCGCTGGAAATCAATCATGGCCCCAGCGGACCCCGGTTCGAGGTACTCAAACTCGAACGCATCCCCTTTTGCATTGCGCAGCTTGCCATCTGACGCTACCTTCCAACCGGCCTGCGCGAGAAGATCGCGGGCCTGGCGCAAGTGCTCGCGCAGGGCGTTTGGGCCTTTCAGATTGTCGGGTGGAACAAAAGCCGGCCCAAAGACGCGAGCAGGCAGCTCTGAACGGAAGGGCTCAAGTAACTTCAACTCTTCGGTAGACGGGCTGCCCACAGCCGAAAACTCAGAATTGTTGAAAACACTGTGGGCGTGATTGAATGTGCCGTATTGGTTGTAACGATTGAAGTCCCATGCCAACATCAGCGCCTCGCGCACACGAATGTCCTGAAACAGGGGCCGTCGCTGGTTGAGGTGCATCGACTGCAAACCCTGTCCCGTAGCGGTTTTGAACGCTTTTTTGACAATTTGCCCGTCACGCCACTTGGCGCCCTGATGTTGCCGGGCCCAAGCGCTGGCGCGGTATTCCTTGAAAATGTCAAACTCACCGGCCTTGAAGGCTTCTCTCGCAACGGCTTGGTCGCTGTACATGCGGTAGCGTATTCGCTCGAAGTTGAAATGTCCGCGGCGTGACGGTATGTCCCGGCCCCAATAGTCTGGGTTGAGCTTGAATTCAATTCGGCCCGGCAGGTCATAGCGATCTATGACATAGGCCCCTGAAGTGATTGGGGTGTCAAGCACCACCTCATCAAATTTCTTTCCGGCGCCCCAACGGCGCGAAAAGATGTTCAGGGCGCCGGCCGCAAAAACAGCATCGACCGTGTGTGTCTTGAGTTCAATGCGCACCGTACTCGGGTCTACAACCACTGCCTTGAGCAGATCGGCGTAGGCGAGCTGGGCTGCTGGCGACGCTTCTTTGCTCTTTACTCGCTCCAAAGAGTACGCCACATCCTCTGGGGTGACTTTGTCCCCGTTGCTAAAGCGAGCCTTGGGGTGAATACGGAAGGAGACCGAGGAAAGGTCAGGCGCTACAAATACTTCTTCTGCCAGCACCCCGTACATGGCCTGGGGTTCGTCCATGGACTGGATGGCCAGTGACTCGAACATAAACATGCTGACACCTGCCGGAGCGCTTCCTCTCGTGGTGAAGGGGTTGAACTTGTCAAAGCTGGACCGACGGTCGGGGTTACGCAGGTTCAACGTACCGCGCTTGGGCGCATCGGGGTTCACATAAGCAAAATGCGAGAAGCCAGGCGGGTATTTGGGAGGAGCGTAGGCGGAGATGGCGTGCGCCCAACGCCCGGTTTGGATGGGCGCCACTATTGTGGCCTTGACCACGGGGCTGGGCGCAGGTTCGCTGGCCGCGAGAAGGGTGTTATGGCTAAAACAAAGGGCCAATGCAAGCCCAAACCAGGCGTATATGGGCCCTTTTGTTCTTTGGGCTGCTGTATTTTGCATGGCGGTCATCGTAATCGATGGGCCCCTTGAATCAGCGTCATCAAGCCTCATGGTTTCCACCTAAGAAAAAGTCGTTTTTGATCGTGTTACTTGCAAGACCGAGTGGCGGCCAGGCTTGGAAAGTGATGACTCTGCCAGTAAAATTGTTCCAAACTGGAGTACAATCCAAGTTCACGACCAAACGGGCGGGTATCTACCGCCCGTTTTTTTTGGTCGATTGTTTTTGCACTGCATTTATATACACACGTGTCGTTTAAAGAAATTGTTGAGCAAACTGTTGCAGGTCTAGGCTACGACTTGGTTGAAGTCGAGCGTTCGGCTGCCGGGCTCCTGCGCATCACCATTGATTTGCCATGGAGCCCCCCTGCCGAAGGCGTGGCGCCCACTGGTGCGCCAACCGAGCAATTCATAACTGTAGAAGACTGCGAAAAGGTGACGCGTCAGCTGCTTTTTGCGCTCGAAGTGGACGGCGTTGAGTACAAGCGGCTTGAGGTGTCGTCGCCGGGTATTGATCGCCCGCTGCGTCATGAAAAAGATTTTGAGAGATTTGTGGGTCAAGAAATTGATGTGGCCCTCAAAGCGCCGATTGGTGTCGCTGCGGCGGGTCAGGTCAATGCAACCCGCAAGAAATTTCGGGGGGTGTTGGAGCATGCCGAAGGCGGAGCGCCTGGTTGGCAAATTGTTTGGAGCGATGCCCCTGCCGCCAAGCCCGGTCAAAAGATCAGCAAAAAGAGGCTGCCAGCCCCGATGCAGGCCCTCGGGTTCACGTTAAATGAAATAAAAGAGGCGCGACTTGCGCCGGTCGTCAGCTTCAAGGGCCGGGGCGCCAAAGGTGGCGTCGGGTCGGATTTGGATTGAATTGAAACAGGAGAGTCATGGCATGAATCGCGAAATGTTAATGCTGGTGGAAGCCATATCACGCGAGAAGAACGTCGAGCGTGATGTGGTGTTTGGCGCCGTTGAGGCGGCCCTGGCGCAGGCGACGAAAAAACTTTTTCAGGGGGATGTGGATATCCGCGTCGCCGTGGATCGTGACAGTGGGAGTTATGAGACATTCCGCCGCTGGCATGTGGTTCCCGATGAGGCCGGTTTGCAGTTGCCGGATCAGGAAATTTTGTTGTTTGAAGCCAAAGAGCAAATCCCTGACATTGAGGTCGATGAGTACATCGAAGAAACCATTGAGTCGCTTCCGATTGGCCGTATCGGCGCCATGGCTGCCAAACAAGTCATTCTGCAGAAAATTCGGGATGCTGAACGCGAGATGCTGCTCAACGACTTCATGTCCAGGGGTGACAAGATATTCGTGGGCACCGTCAAGCGCATGGATAAGGGCGACATCATTGTCGAAAGCGGTCGGGTTGAAGGCCGCTTGCGTCGCAGCGAGATGATCCCCAAGGAGAATCTGCGCATGGGCGACCGTGTGCGGGCCATGATCATGGAGGTAGATCTGACATTGCGCGGTGCTCCAATCATTTTGTCGCGATCTGCGCCAGAATTTATGGTCGAGTTGTTCCGCCAGGAGGTGCCCGAGATCGAGCAAGGTTTGTTGGAGATCAAATCTTGTGCGCGTGATGTGGGTTCGCGCGCCAAAATTGCAGTGTTGTCGCACGACAAACGTGTTGACCCGATCGGCACCTGCGTGGGTGTGCGGGGCACGCGAGTCAATGGTGTAACGACCGAACTGGCTGGTGAGCGGGTAGACATTGTGTTGTGGAGCGAAGACCCAGCACAATTTGTAATTGGTGCCTTGGCGCCTGCCAACGTGTCCTCTATCGTGGTCGATGAAGAGCGCCACGCCATGGATGTGGTGGTTGATGAGGAAAACCTTGCAATCGCTATTGGCCGCGGAGGTCAAAATGTGCGTCTTGCATCTGAGTTGACGGGCTGGAAGATCAATATTCTTGATGCTGCCGAGTCTGCCCAAAAGCAGGCTGACGAGACAGATTCGGGTCGTAAGCTATTCATGGAAAAGCTCGATGTCGACGAGGAAATTGCAGATCTGTTGATTGCAGAAGGGTTCACCAGCCTTGAGCAGGTGGCCTACGTGCCAATGGAAGAAATGCTCGAAATCGAGAGTTTCGATGAAGACATGGCCAACGAATTGCGTACCCGAGCCAAGGATGCGCTGTTGACGATGGAAATCGCCAATGAAGAGAGTGTTGAAGAGGCATCGCTGGACCTACGCGACCTTGAAGGACTCACCCCCGAACTGATCGGCAAACTGGCTGACGGCGGCGTTCACACACGTGACGACCTCGCTGACCTGGCCGTTGACGAACTCACAGAAATCACCGGCCAGTCTGCGGACGAGGCCAAGACCTTGATCATGAAAGCGCGCGCACATTGGTTCTCCAATGACGCCGCTTCTCAAGAGTAATGGTCATGAAAGGTTACACAACATATGTCCAGTACGACCGTAGCAGAGTTTGCAAGTGAACTCAAAAAATCAACCGATACCCTGCTTGAGCAGTTGAAATCGGCCGGAGTAGCCAAGACGGCCGCTTCTGACAAGCTGACAGACGCTGACAAACAGCACCTGTTGAGCTATCTCCAGGCCAGCCATGGCACGCCCAGCCCTGAGCGCAAGAAGATAACGCTGGTGAAGAAGTCGACCAGCGAAATCAAGCAAGCCGATGCCAGCGGCAAAGCCCGAACGATCCAGGTGGAGGTGCGTAAAAAGCGCACATTCGTCAGGCGTGAGGATGGCGTTGAAGTGTCAGTTGAGTCTCCTGCTGTCGAGCAGGACCTTGATACTGATTCGCAAGCCGAGAATGCTGAGTTGGCCCGTCGCGAAGAGGATGCCCGTCGCCAGGCTGAATTGATCCGCTTGCAGGAAGAAGAGTTGACTGAGCGCACGCGTCAACGCGAAGAGCAGGAGCTACGTGCTCGTGAAGCTGCTGCGATGGCTGCTGAACAAGCTGCCCAACAGGCTGCGGCCCAGGCTTTGGCCGAAAAAGCAGAGCAGGCACGCCGGCAAGCTCCCGCAGCGCAAGCTCAGGAAGCCATAGACAAAAATTCGGCCAAAGTGGCTGAGGCCGCCGAGAAGGCGGATGCTGCTGCCAAGGCGCAGCTGCTTGCCCGTGAAAAAGAAGTTGCTGATTCGAAGGCGCGTGCCGCCGAGGATGTTGCGCGTGCTGCCGATCTGGGTGATCGCCGGCGCAAGGCTGAAGCTGAAGCGGCCGCAATTCGACTGATGATGTCGTCACCAGCGAAAAAGGCACCGGTGCCCAAGAAGCCGGAAGAAATTAAGCCTGATCCAGCCAAAGCTGGTATCAAAGGCACACTGCACAAGCCAGCCGCTGGTGCCGTGGTAGCCAAGCCAGCCAAACCAGGCGCCCCGGGTACTGCAGCGCCTGCTGCTCCCGGTGCCGGCAAGGAAGTTAAATCTGCCAAGCTGTCCAGCAGCTGGGCTGGCGATCCCAAGAAAAAGGGTGCCATCCCGACACGGGGCGCTACAGGCGCACCGGCCGGCCGGGGTACCAACTGGCGCGCGCCAGCACGTGGTGGCCGCCGTGGCAGCAATGACCGCGACCGCAACGATAACCGCGAACAAGCGGCGCCGGTTGAAGCTCGTGTCATTGAAGTCCACGTGCCTGAAACTATCACGGTGGCCGAACTCGCGCACAAGATGGCTGTCAAGGCGTCAGAGGTCATCAAACACCTGATGAAGCTGGGTCAGATGGTCACCATCAACCAGCCACTGGATCAAGACACTGCCATGATTTTGGTAGAAGAAATGGGGCACAAAGCCATTGTGGCCGCACTGGATGATCCAGAAGCGTTTACGGATGATGAAGTTTCCCAGCAGCAGTCTGAATCGTTGCCCCGCGCACCGGTTGTTACCGTCATGGGCCACGTGGACCACGGCAAGACATCCTTGCTGGACTACATCCGCACGTCCAAAGTTGCTTCGGCTGAGGCCGGTGGTATTACCCAGCACATCGGCGCTTACCACGTTGAGACGCCGCGCGGCATGATCTCTTTCCTGGATACGCCGGGTCACGAAGCCTTTACGGCCATGCGTGCCCGGGGTGCCAAGGCCACCGATATTGTGATTTTGGTGGTGGCTGCCGACGACGGCGTGATGCCACAAACCAAAGAAGCTATCAAGCACGCCAAGGCGGCGGGTGTTCCTATCGTGGTGGCCATCAACAAGATTGACAAGCCCGATGCCAACCCAGAGCGCGTGAAGAACGAGCTGGTCGTTGAAGAAGTGGTGCCCGAAGAGTTCGGTGGTGATTCACCGTTCGTGACGGTGTCTGCCAAGACCGGGCAGGGCATTGACGCCTTGCTGGAACAAGTGCTCTTGCAGGCTGAAGTGTTGGAACTGCGTGCGCCTGTGGATGCCATGGCCAAGGGTCTGGTGATCGAGGCGCAACTTGACAAGGGTCGTGGCCCAGTGGCTACGGTTCTGGTGCAAAGCGGTACCCTCAAGACGGGCGATATTGTTTTGGCCGGTTCGACCTATGGTCGGGTACGCGCCATGTTGGATGAGAACGGCCGGACAATCAAGACAGCGGGTCC
>JAUXQA010000104.1 GCA_030683195.1 Rhodoferax sp.
TGGCTGCTTTGCCAACAGCGGCCAGATCTGCATGTCGACCGAGCGCCTGATCGTGGACCAGAAAATTGCCGACGAGTTCGTGAAGAAATTTTCGGCCAAGGCCAGCGCGCTGCCGCTCGGTGACCCGCGCAAACCCGACCCCGTGGTGCTGGGATCGGTCATTGGCATGAGCACGGTGGAGCATTGCAACGCCCTGATTGACGATGCCCTGGCCAAAGGTGCCAAGCTGCTGTGCGGTGGCAAGGCCGACAACACCCTGATGCCTGCGACCGTACTGGACCATGTGACCCCGGCCATGAAGATTTACCACGAGGAAACCTTTGGCCCGGTCAAATGCGTGGTGCGGGTGAACGGCGTGGAAGAGGCCGTAGCCTGCGCCAACGACAATGAATACGGCCTGTCGGCAGCGGTTTTTGGCGGTGACATTGCGCGTGCCTTCATCGTGGCCCAGCGCATTGATTCCGGTATTTGTCACGTCAATGGCCCCACGGTGCATGACGAGGCGCAAATGCCGTTTGGTGGTGTCAAGGGCAGCGGCATCGGCCGTTTTGGTGGCAAGGCCGGCGTGGCGGAGTTCACCGAGCTGCGCTGGATCACCATCCAGACAACACCGCGTCATTATCCGTTCTGATTTTGGGTGGATGCCGGGTCTGTGGTGTGGGGTGGGCTACCATTCCAGTCCATTTCACATCGTTTTTCAGACCATGGCATCACTTGATTTTGAGCATGAAGAGTTGGAGTTCAAGGCCTTCCATGCGACCCATGCCTCTTTGTTGACATCCATCTGCGACGGCCTGCAGCTAAAAATTTCAGACCTCTTGCAGGGACACCAGGGACTGCAGGTTTCCAAGATTGAAGGCCGGGTCAAAGACAGCGCAGAGTGCATCCGCAAGTTCTCCGGCAAGTACCGCAACGCGCTGGAAGAGCAGAGCCAGACTTTTGCGATCAAGGATCACATCACCGATCTGCTGGGCATTCGCATCGTCTGTCTTTACGAAGACGAGATTCGCCAGGTCGCCGATTTGGTTCGCCCCGGCTTCAAGGTCATCGAGATCACCGACAAGATTGCCAAGGTGGAGCAGACTGACGACTTCTTTGGCTACAAGGGCCTGCACATGGACCTGGCCTTCAGTGCTGCCGATGCGGGTCTTGCGCCTGACACGGTTATGCCGCTGATGCAGTTTGAGCTCCAGGTGCGCACCATCATTCAGGACTCCTGGAGTGTGCTTGATCACCAGATCAAGTACAAGAAGTCGATACCTGGCCCGCTCAAACGCCGCATCAACGTGCTGTCTGCATTGTTTGAACTGGCTGACCGGGAGTTTCGCCAGATCCGCGACGAAACCGAGGCGGGTTTGAAGTCAGCACCCGATGAAACTGCGGCGCAAGACTCGCCCCTAGAGACCCCGGTGCTGACGCAGGACGGCTTTGTGAAGGGGGAGTTGAACGCC
>JAUXQA010000110.1 GCA_030683195.1 Rhodoferax sp.
CGCCAGAGCACCGACAGCATTGCCACCGCCAGCGCAGAAATCGCCAGTGGCAATAACGACCTGGCCCAACGCACAGAACAGACTTCAAGCAACTTGCAGTCCACCGCCTCCAGCATGGACCAATTGACCAGCACAGTTCAACAAAGTGCCGACAACGCCCGCCAGGCCAGCACCCTTGCAGCCAACGCGTCGTCTGTGGCAGAACGCGGTGGCGCGGTGGTGAGCCAAGTGGTCTCAACGATGGAAGAGATCAATGTCAGCAGCCGAAAAATCTCGGACATCATCGGAGTAATTGACGGTATTGCGTTTCAGACAAATATTCTGGCGCTCAATGCCGCTGTCGAGGCGGCACGAGCAGGCGAGCAGGGCAGGGGTTTTGCCGTGGTGGCCAGCGAAGTGCGCAGCCTCGCCCAGCGCAGTGCTGAAGCTGCCAAAGAGATCAAGGGGCTGATTGGGACATCAGTCGAGAAAGTGGCCTCAGGCACCAAACTGGTCTCCGATGCCGGCAACACAATGAATGACATTGTCCAATCGGTGCGCAAAGTTGCGGACATGATTGGCGAGATCACTGCGGCAGCCAATGAGCAAAGCTCCGGCATCGCCCATGTCAATGGCGCCATCGGCAATCTGGACCAAATGACACAGCAAAATGCAGCGCTGGTGGAAGAAAGTGCGGCAGCGGCAGAAAGTCTGCGCGACCAAGCCAACCAATTGGCCCAAGCCGTGGCTGTGTTCAAAATCAGTGGTTCAGTCGCGGCTTTTGCAGCGAAGCAGCCCGCGCGAGACATCACACCGCGCGCAGAGTCACTCACCTATAAACGGCCACAGCCAATGGCCGCCAAAAAGCCGGCAGCCCAACTCACAGGTGGGCGTGCACCGACTGCGGCCAAACCGGCACTCAAGCTGGCGAGCAGCCCGGCCAAGAAGCCCTTGGCACCAGCTGCGGCCCCTATGTCATCGGCCAAGGCAGTTCCGTCAGCCAAACCAGCCGCCGATGACGACTGGGAGACCTTTTAAGCCATCAGGCGCCGATCACTCCAATTCGGCAATCAGCTCGATCTCCACACATGCGCCCATGGGAATTTGTGCTACACCAAAGGCGCTTCGGGCGTGCGCGCCCTTGTCTCCAAAGACCTCACCAAAAAGCTCACTTGCGCCATTGGTGACCAGGTGCTGCTCGGTGAAGTCCCCCGTGGAGTTGACGAGCGACATCAGTTTGACGATGCGCTTGACCTTGTTGAGGTCACCCACCGCCGCGTGTAAAGTGCCCATCAGGTCGATTGCAATGGCCCGCGCAGCTGCCTTGCCTTCGAGCGTAGCCATGTTCTTGCCGAGTTGCCCTACCCAGGCTTGGCCATCTTTTTTAGCGATGTGACCACTCAAGAAAACCAGCTTGCCGGTTTGTACAAACGGGACGTAGGCCGCGGCTGGAATAGCCACCGGGGGCAAGGTGATGTTGAGTTGGTTCAGTTTGTCGTAAATGCTCATTTTGATTCCTTTTTTGGGGTTATATTGACTAAATTGGCCTCTAGCCGGCGTATTCATTGCCTTAAACGCTACTTAATCAGTAGCAACATGAATCAATCCTGGCTTTGAGATTAACCTTGGCCTTGTGACTGGGTCTGGCTTTGCCAGGGTGTATTGTTGCTTGTAACTGCCAAAGCGGGTGGGCTCGGTTCATTGAAGGGCTCCACCGTCACCCCGACCGTCAAGGTGTGACTGGCTCCACCGTGGATGACGCCGCGAATCGGCGATACATCGGCAAAATCACGCCCCGTGGCCAGCGTAACGTAGTCAACCCCCGGCGAGTGCCAACCGGCCCGGTTGTTGGTGGGGTCGAGGTCGCACCAACGCTGATCGGGCGGCAAGTCAGGCACGTACACCGACACCCAGGCATGAGATGCGTCGCTACCTTTGAGTTTGACTGTGCCCGGGGCAGGCTGGGTCAACAAGTAGCCGCTGACATAACGCGCCGGGACACCGACCGCGCGCAGGCAAGCGATCATGATGTGCGCAAAGTCCTGGCAGACACCTTTGCGCTGGGCCAGTGCCTCCAGGGCAGGCGTGTTGATCTGCGTGCTTTGGCTCTCATAAGTGAAATCATGAAATATGCGCTGCATCAGGTCCTGGGCTGCGGCCAGCACGCCCACGCCAGGCGCAAAGCTGGGGCGGGCGTAGGCCGCAAATTCCGGGTGACGGGGCACAAAGGGCGAGGCAAACACAAATTCTGTGGCAGCGTCAAAACGTTGCCCTGATCGGTACCGATAGATCTCGCGAGTCTGCTCCCAGGTGATGCGACTCGCTGGCGGCGTACTGGCCCGGGTGGTGACCACGCTTTGCGCCACCACGGTGAGCACAGTGTGCGCGGTTTGCAGCGAGAAGAAGCAACGGGTATTGCCAAAAACATCTTGCGTGTGACTAACCTGGGCCGGGGTCGGGCTGATGGTGAGGGTGTGGCTCAGCAGCCGTTGAAAACCCGTGTTGACAGGCTGCAAATAAGCCATATGCTGCGCCGTCTCAACCGCCGGCGCGTATTTGTAGCGGGTTTCATGAGTCACTTGCAGATTCATCAGGTGCCCACGCTGTGGTTGATATCACCCGAATGGGTGAAATAGCTGGTGCTGATGGCGTCCGACACGTTCACAGACGCTGTCGTGCACTTTAAAAGCAAGTCGCTCAATGCAAAAAAGTAACTGTGCTCTGGAAAAGCCGGCATCTGGACACCTTGGCTCCGTAAAACCTCGGGCGGTTTGGACTGAGCCATGTAGTCCGGTAACGCCTGACACAGCTGGGTCAAATCCCACAGCGCCGGGTCAGGCAGGCGCAGCGACAAAGGGCAAAGCTGGCCCGGCTCTGAACCCGCCAGCTTGGCCAGTCGCCCACGCAGGGTTTGGGTGACCCAGGCCAGAGATCTCGGGTTGTCGGGGTCCAACACCAGCAGGTCGATCAAGGCGGCCATGTCGCGGCTTTGCTGGTACTGCGCATGGAAGGTGATCGTGCTGTCAAAGAGTTCCATCATGGCCTCAAAGCCACCCGTGGTGTGCACCATACCGGTGTCAAACCCACTGGCCAGCGATGACGCGAGAAAACTCAAACGTTCAATGTGACGGCCAATGCTCAACAAGCGCCAACCATCATCGCGCGTCATGCGGTCGGTCTGCGCCCCCGTGATGGCCGCCATATGGTCACTTGTGTTTTTAAGGATCTGCAAGGCCTCCAGCGACGAATAATCGCCCGCGCGGCTGTGTTTGGCACAGGCGGCAAACAGCTCTTCTTCTGCCCGCACAATCACACGCCAGTGCGCCTGCGACAGGCGTTCGCGCACGGTCGACCCGGCCATCTTCAGGGCTCGCAGGTAATAACCCACGCTGGTCGCCCCTTCAATATTGCCCAGGCTGGCGATCAACGAGCGCTCGAAGACCCGGCGCGCCTGGGCTGGCGAGGGCACACCCGGGACAACCAGCGTGTTACTCACAGCCATCTTGCCCAGCCACGCCAATAAACGCGGCGAGGACTGATCCTCGCCATTGAGGCACTCCAGTGTCAAACGGGCCAGGCGAATGGCGTTTTCAGTGCGCTCGGTATAACGACCCAGCCAGAAGAGATTTTCAGCGGCCCGGCTCGTCACCAAACGCTTGCGGTGCGCCAGCAAAGCAGGTGTCAGGTGGGGCTGCAACAAGGTGGATTGGTCAACCTCGCCCTGCGTGAGCGCCCAGACATCGGCACTGCTGCCGCCGCGCTGCATGGCAGCCGTTTCGGCGGCTGTACCAGCCAGGCGCGCCAGCCCGCCCGGCAGAACACGCCAGGCCTGAGCGCCATCCGACACGGCGAACACCCGCAACATCATGGAGCGGGGCTCCATGTGGCCCGCCTTGGCATCGCCCCGCCAGGTGGGCATTTGAGACAGGGGCTGATAAGCCTGCACCGTGTAATCTTCGCTTTGGCGTACGATGCGACCAGCCCATTCGTCCAGTTCCCGGGGCTGCAAATCCCGCCCCAGCACAGCCTCAAAACTGGCATGGCTGGGCGAGCCGGGGTAGGTGGGTTTGATGGCGCAATCGCGCAAGCGAGGCAACGCCTCTTCCATGGCCGATCGCTCGCCGCACCACCAGGTGGGCAAAGCAGGCAAAAGCAGTTCTTCACCCAACAAATGCAACGACAAGGCGGGCAAAAAGCCGAGCAAGGCAGGAGACTCCAAAAACGCCGACCCCGGCGCGTTGGCTACCAAAACATGCCCGGCGCGAATCGCCTGCAACAAGCCCGGCACGCCCAGCGTGGAGTCAGAGCGCAGCTCCAGAGGGTCAAGATACTCGTCATCCACCCTTTTGAGCAGGCCATGCACCGGCACCAACCCTTTGAGGGTCTTCAGGTACAGGTGCTCGTCGCGCACGATCAGGTCGCTGCCCTCAACCAGCGTCAAACCCAGGTAACGGGCAAGGTAGGCGTGTTCAAAATAGGTTTCGTTGTACGGGCCGGGGGTGAGCAGGGCCAGGTGGGCGTCCTGTCCAGCGGGGCTCATCTTTTTCAGGCTGTTCATGAGCGCCCGGTAAGTGGCTGCCAAACGCTGGACCTTCATGGCCTCAAAGGCCTCAGTGAACTGGGCAGAAATCGCCAGCCTGTTCTCCAGCAAATAGCCCAGGCCGGAGGGCGCCTGACAGCGCTGACTCACCACCCACCAGTTACCGTCCGGACCACGCGCAAGATCAAAAGCGGCAATGTGCAGGTGGGTTCCACCCACCGGTTTGACACCGTGCATCGCACGCAAATACCCCGGATGACCTTGCACCAGAGCCGGAGGCAACAGACCCTGGGCCAGCAGCTGCTGCGGCCCGTAGACGTCCACCATCACTTGCTCCAGCAGACGCATGCGCTGCAGCACGCCCGCCTCAATTTGCCGCCAACTCTCGGGCTCCACAATGAGCGGAAAAAGGTCAAGAGACCAGGGGCGCTGCGGCCCGCCCTCATCGGCATAGACGTTGTAGGTCACGCCGTTGTCCCGAATCTGGCGCTCCAGGCTGGTCATTCGCTGATTCAGGTCAATACGGCTGGTATCGGCGATATTTTCAAAGAATTGACCCCAAGCCGCCGTTAAACAAGGGGCTGAAGCTATTGAATCAATAGCGAATTTGGTTTCTGAACTCTCGCTGTCTGGAACCAAACCACGTATTTCGTCGAAATGCCCGGCCACTCGGGCATACACCGGCGGCGTCGACACAGGGTTGTTGGGCTCGCTACGGGCCATGGCAGAGGGGGAGTCGTTTGGTTCTTTCACGGTGTCAGAGTATGCCAGCGCCCCATCATGAAAAACAGGCCGCTTGTAAGCGGCCTG
>JAUXQA010000113.1 GCA_030683195.1 Rhodoferax sp.
ACAAAATCCTTTTGAGCCCATGGCAGCTTGGGCGTGAGGTTGGGGTTTCCGACGTGGTAGGCCGAATAGGAGTTGAGCAGGGTGTAGCCATCGGGGTTGGCGCGGGCCACGTGCTGGTAGGCCACGTTGCCGCTGCCGCCGCCCCGGTTGTCCACTACCACTGCCTGTCCGGTCACCTTGGCCAGGGAGTCGGACAGGATGCGGGCAGATGCGTCCACAAAACCGCCCGGCGGGTTGGGCACGACCAGTGTGATGGCCTTGGTGGGGTAGGCCTGTGCCAGCGCAGCGCCGCTCAGCAAGGTAACCGCCGCGCCTGCCAGCAGCCGGCAAAGCAGCGTGGCCCGAAAGGGGGTGTTGTTGGTCAATGTGTTCATGATGTTTGTCTCCTTTTTAATAGTCAGTTATGCGTCATCAATAGCGGCCCGACAGCAGGGCGCCGGCACCCGGAACGCGCCGCTCAAGTCCAAGGCTTCTCAGTAGAGCATAGGTTGTGCAGACTGAGCTGGACACCACAGGCAGCCCGCTGGCCGCCTCGATCAGGGGCACAGACGCCAACGAAGGCATCTGCACGCAGGCGGAGGCAACGATGGCATCTGCGCCCTGGGTGTTGAGCTGTTTGAACAATTCGGCGGGTGCCTTGGGGTCGCGTGCGCCCACGGTCAGGTTATCGTGGATTTCGAGCGAGATGCTGTCGATCACTTCAATGCCTTCGTTTTCGATGTAGTCGATTACCAGTTGGGTCAGTGGTTTCATGTAGGGCGCAATGATGGCCACGCGTTTGGCGCCTATGGCCTGCAAGCCTTCAACCAGCGCGCCGGCACTGGTGATGATCGGCGTCGGTGCGCCATTGGCCGCGGTGATCTCGTTCAGGCGGCGCTGCGATTCCCGGTGATAGCCCTTGCCCATGCTCATGATGGCGACCAGGCAGGCGTAACCCATGGCGTCCACGCGGGCGTCTGACAGCTCCAGCGCACAGCGGTCGGAGTCGCGGTCCATGGCTGCCAGTTCCTCCCGAGTCACGGACTTCATGCGCATCCGGCTGGAATGAAAGGTAAAGCGCTCGGGCAGTATCAGTTCGCGCGCTCGCAGCATGGCCGGAATCTCGGTTTCCATGGTGGTATTGGAGCTCGGCACGATCAGTCCGATGCGGTAGTTCCGGCCTGACGGTGGTGCAGTTTCTTGCATGGTGTGTTCCTGATGGCGGTAATAGAACGCTGAATGAGCGGTCAGAAGTCCGATTTTTGGCTGTTTGATTCATACAAGCAAATACATAATAAAGATTAATCCATACTGAACCAAGATCAATACACGCCATGGAATTGCGACAAATCCGATATTTCACGGTCCTTGCCGATGAGCTCAGCTTCACCCGTGCGGCGCGTCGCCTTCATATTTCACAGCCGCCCTTGAGTTTTCAGATCGCCAGCCTGGAGGTCGAACTTGGCGCGCGACTCTTTGACCGCACCAGCCGCAGCGTGGCCCTGAGCGCGGCAGGGCAGGCCTTCTTGCCCCACGCGCAGGCCGTTTTGGCGCGGCTGGACGAAGCACGTAGCCATGTGACGCGCGTGGCCAGTGGGCTTGAGGGGCGGGTCAAGGTGGGCCTGGCCGGTTCCCACTTCCTGGGGCCGTTCCCCCAATTCATCCAGCAGTTCCGGTTGCAGCGGCCCGATGTGGATGTGGCATTGAACGAGATGAAGCCGTCCGATCATCTCCAGGCCTTGCGCGACGGCCAACTGGACCTTTGCGTGTCGCGCAACCCGCTCAACGACGGGCAGATCAGCGCAGCATTGCTTTGGCGTGATCCCGTCGTGGTCGCTCTGCCGCCGGGTCACCGGCTGGCAAGCCGCAGCCAACTCGGTCTGGCAGAGCTGCACGACGAGGACTTTGTGTTTTTGCGACTGGATTCTTCGTCTTTTGCCATGCGCCTGTTTGATGCTTGTGTGCAGGCCGGCTTTGCGCCGCGCATTGTTCAACAGGTGGTGGAAGTGCCCGCTGCGTTGAATCTGGTGGCTGCTGGCTTGGGCGTTGCTCTGGTGCCAGCGACCCTCGCCATGCTGCGGGCTGATGCGGTCTGCACTTGTCCCCTGCAAATGGGCGTTGGCAGTGATCTCAATGGCGATGTGTATGCGCTTTGGCGCACGTTGGATGCCGCGCCTGCGGTGGCCGAGTTTAAAGAACGGCTGTTGGTTTGGGCAGCCACCCTTCCGGATTTTTACCGGCAGGGCGTGGATACGCCATATGGGCTACCAGCCGGCGTCTTGATTGATCCGGACTGATTAATTCAATAGCAAAAATACAGCCCGGCTTTTGATGACCGGCCTTCAGCCGGGCTGGGTTTGCAGCACGCCAATATGGCCGGCACCCGCCGCCACCACATCGCCCAGCATGTCGGCCGTCACCGCTGACAGTGTCCATCCCAGGTGACCGTGGCCGGTGTTGTAGAACACGTTGGCCGCCTTGCCCCGGCCTACGCGGGGCATCATGTTGGGCATCATGGGGCGCAGGCCGGCCCATGGCACCACCGAGCGGGTGTTGATTTGCGGGAAACATTGCGCCACCCAATCCACCAGGGGGCGAATGCGGTCGGCGCGAATGTCCCGGTTCACGCCGTTGAACTCGGCCGTGCCCGCCACGCGAAAACGCGTGAGGCCCAGGCGGCTGGTGACCAACTTGGTCTCGTCGTCAAGCAAGCTCACCTGGGGCGCGCCCCTCTGGCTGGCTTCGTCATCCAGATTGACCGTGATGGAGTAGCCCTTGACCGGGTAAATATTCACGCGGTCGCCCAGTTGGGCGGCGAAATCGCGGCTGGCCACGCCGGCACAGACCACCACGCCATCAAACGTGTGCACGCTGGGGGCCGCCACTTGCTGCGCCACGGTGATCACGGCTTGCCGGCCATTGCTTTGCACCGAGGTCACATCCTGGCCGTACAAGGTGCGCACGCCCAGTCGCTCGGCGGCGGCGGCCAGGCCCGAGGTGAACTTGTGGATGTCGCCGGTGGAGTCGCTCTCGGTGAAGTAGCCACCGTAGTAGTTGCCCGCCAGGGTGGGCTCAATGGCTTTCATTTCCTGCGGCGTCACCGCGCGGCGGGGCAAGCCGCCTTTGGCGAGCATCTTGGACACCTCACCGGCGTGGTCAAAGCCTGCCTTGTTGCGGTAGATGTGCAGAATGCCTTCGCGCTTGAGGTCAAAGTCAATGCCCTCGGCCTGTGCCCAGGCAAACAGGTGTTTGCGCGCGGCCACTGCCAGGCGTGTGGTCTCGATCGTGTTGCGTTCGTAGTGGGGCATGGCGGCCATGAACTCCACAAACCAGGACAGTTTGTGCCAGGTCGGACGGGGGTTGACCAGCAGCGGTGCGTCGCTTTTGAGCATCCACTTCAGGCCCTTGAGGATGGTGGACCAGTGTGTCCAGACCTCGGCGTTGGACGCCGAGAGTTGCCCGCCGTTGGCAAACGAGGTTTCCATGGCGGCGTAGCGATGCCGCTCGAACAAGGTGACGGCAAAGCCGCGTTTGGCCAAGGCGTAGGCGGTGGTGACGCCGGTGATCCCGCCGCCAATGACTGCAATTGTTTTCATGAGAATTGAGCTTTCAAAACGCCAAAGGGTGGAGCACCCGCATGCAAGTCGCATGGCTGGTGCGCCCCCTCTGTGTTAGGACCTGAGAGATTCACGAGCGCAGAGCGTCTCGCTTGCTCCTTCGGTGCACTGGCGGACGAATGCGCCAGCGGCTCTTCAGAGATATGGCATGTGACCGGTCCGTTTGCCTGAGAGTTTCCGGGGCGGTTGCTCCTTCGGCGCTGCCCAACACGCTGATGCGCTGGCAGTCTCTCCCGATCACCTGTCGACACAAGGTCGAATTAAATTGGCCCGAGTTTAACGGGCAAAAAACGTTTGAACGAGCGAGGTCCAATAGGCCGCGCCGGTGGCAATGTTGTCGTCATTGAAGTCGTAGCCGGGGTTGTGCACCATGCACGCGCCCGCAGAGTCACCGTCACCATTGCCAATGAGCAGGTAGCTGCCGGGTACTTTTTCAAGCATGAAGGCGAAGTCTTCACTGCCCGTTAAGGCTGGGCCCTGCAGGGTCACGCGCTCAGGGCCTGCCAGTTTGAGCGCCACCTGTCGTGCAAACTCGGTCTCGGGCCCGGTGCTCACCAGCACGCAATAGCCCTGGCGCCAATCGACCTCGGCGCGCACGCCAAAGCTCTCGGCCTGGGCCACCACCAGCGCCTTGATGCGCTGCTCCAGCAGGCGGCGGACCTCGGGGTCCAGCGCGCGCACGCTGATCTCCAGCGTGGCTAGCGCCGGAATCACGTTGTTAGCCTGGCCCGCATGCAGGGCGCCTACCGTCACCACGGCGGTGTGCAGCGGGTCCACATTGCGCGAGACGATGGTTTGTAACGCCATGACGATGGACGCCGCAGCCACCAGCGGGTCGGCTGCGCGGTGCGGCATGGCCCCGTGGCCACCCGTGCCGTGGATGCGCACCGTAGCGTAGTCGCTGGAGGCCATGGCCGCGCCCTCCCGAAAAACAAAATGCCCCACTGGCGTGCCGGGCATGTTGTGCATGGCAAACACCGCGTCACACGGGTGCTGTTCAAACAGGCCATCAGCCATCATGCGCACGGCACCGCCGCCACCTTCTTCGGCTGGCTGAAAAATCATGTTCAAGGTGCCGTCAAACGTCACATCCCGGGCAATGGTTTTGGCGGCCGCCATGAGCATGGCGGTGTGGCCATCGTGGCCGCAGGCATGCATCAGGCCCGGCTTCACGCTGGCCCATTCGGCGCCCGTGGCCTCTTGGATGGGCAGCGCATCCATGTCGGCGCGCAGGCCCAGGCAACGCTTGCCGGGTCCCCGCGTCAAGGTGCCGACCACGCCCGTGCCGCCCAGACCCCGGTGCACCGCGTAGCCCCAGCTCTCCAGCTTCGCGGCCACCAGTTCGGCCGTGCGGTGCTCCTCAAAGGCCAATTCAGGGTAGCTGTGGATGTCGCGCCGCAGCTGGATGAATTCGCCCACCCGTTCGGTGAGCGCATCACGCAAGTAGGTCATGTCACTGAGGCTGCAGATTGATGGATTTGGCAATGGCGCGGAACTGGGCCGTGCCGTCTTCATAGGCCTTGTCCATCGCTTGCAAGGACAAAGGCTTGGCCACCAACTGGCTGTTGGCTTCCAGGTTGGCGCGCACGGTAGGGTCGCTCAAAGAATCGGTAATGGCTTTGTGGATGGTTTGAACCACAGGCTCAGGTGTGCCTTTTTTGACAAAGTAGCCAGTCCAGATGTTGAAGACAAAGTTCTTCAGGGACTTGCTCTCGGTGATGGCGGGATAGTCCTTCATCGACTCCGTGCGTTCGGCATTCAGCATGGCCAGCACTTTGAGCTTGCCCTGCTTTTCCAGTTCCACATTCGCTTTGCCCATGGGCGCCAGGAAAATGTCGATTTGGCCGCCCAGCAAATCCTGAATGGCGGGTGCGATACCTTTGTAGGGCACATGCGTCATCGGGATGTCTGTGGTTTTGGACAAATGCTCCCCCAGCAGGTGATAAAACGAGCCTGGCCCGACGCTGGCATAGGTGACGGGGCGGCCTTCTTTGGCTTGCTTGCGGGCGTAATCCAGGAATTCATCGACGTTGCTGACGGGCAAGTCCTTGCGTGTCACAAAACCAATTTGCGCCGTAGCAATCATCTGCACCAGGCGGAAGTCTTCGCTTTTGAACTTGACTGCCGAGATCGCCAAAGGCGCCAGGATCAATTCATTGGGTGAGCCCTGGAAAATGAGTTGTCCGTCGGCTGGCGAACTCAGCACCTTCTGCGCCGCAATGGCACCGCTGGCGCCGCCCAGGTTCTCAACCAGCACGGGTTGCCCCATGTTTTTGGACAAGGTGGTGTTGACCGTGCGGGCAATCACGTCCGACAAGCCGCCAGCAGGGTAGGGCACCAGCAAGGTCACAGGTTTGCTGGGATAGGCCTGCGCGCACACGGCGCCCGCCAGGAAAATTCCGCTCAGCAAAGCGGCCCAGCGCTTGGATGTGTTTGACATGTCGTTGCTCCAGAGTGGTTGTTGTGTTTTCATTCTAGGAACCCGTTTTTATAATGTCCAAGGCATTCTTATGACAATTAGCATAACTTTTATGCATACCTGGAATTGACATGACCCTGGTTCAACTCAAGCATTTGATCGAACTCGCCAGCAGTGGCTCCTTCAGTCAATCGGCCAGCAAGCTCTTCATCACGCAGCCTGCCTTAAGCCGCAGCATCAAGGCGCTTGAAGACGATTTGGGACAACGCCTGTTTGACCGCATCGGACGAAAAAACGAGTTGACGCATTTCGGCCAGCACTTTGTGCAGCGCGCGCGGGTGCTGGTGGATGAGGCCAATGAGTTGCGCCAAACCAGCGCGCAACTGCAAAAAGGGGACATCGGCCAGTTTCGGGTGGGCATGGGTTCCGGGCCGGGCGCCATGCTGATGACGCCCTTGCTCATGTTGATGGCCACTGAGCACCCGCAGGCGCACATCGATATTTCACGCGGCAGCACCACGCTGCTGGTGCAGGCCTTGCGTGACCGCGTGCTGGATGCACTGATTCTGGATATCCGTTCGCTCCAGCCGTCCGCTGACCTGAAAGTGGAGGCGGTGCATGAGATGTCGGGCACCTTCATGTGCCGACCAGGTCACCCGCTGGCCCAACATCGCAGCGTGACCTTTGCCATGCTGTCGGGCTACCCCATTGCCTCTACGCCCCTGAGCGACGAAGTGGCGCGCATCCTGATGGAGCGCTTTGGTCCGCAAGCTCATCCCGCGCAACTGGTCAACCTGCGGTGCGAAGAGATATCGAGCTTGCTCGATGTGGCGCGCGCCAGCGACGCCGTGGTGCTGACCATCCGCGCGTCGGCCCCGGATTTGATCGAGCTGCCTGTAACCCCGGCATTGAACGCCAAGGCCCGTTTTGGCCTGGTCACCATGGCCTCTCGCAGCAACAGCCCCATGCTCCCCAAGGTGCGCGACCTGATGCAGGCGGTCTTGCGGGATGTGGGCTGAGCCTTCTGGTCACATAAAAATCTGAGCCCAGTTGCCCGCTGGCGCAAAATCTCAACCCCGGCCTTCTTGTGGCTTTGCCCGTGTGATTTCTTTGATTCAACTTTCCCAACTCAAAATTCTGGCCGTCGAGCAACTCCAGCGCCTTCGTCGCCCGACCCGGCGCGAGCTGATGTGGGTGCTGGCGGGCGTGCCGGCGCTGTTTCTGCTCTATGTGCTGGTGCTGATCCCGTTCACCCCCGGCATCAGCGACATCCGCAAGGCCCGGTTTGAGCAGCCTGCGCAAGTGCTCTCTGCGGATGGCAAGTTGCTGACCGAATTCAAGTGGGCCAACCGCGCCTGGGTGCCGCTGGAGGACGTGGCGCCCTCGGTGCTGGCCGCGCTCATTGCCACCGAAGACCACCGCTTTTACCAACACTTTGGCCTGGACTGGCGGCGCACGGCATCGGCTGCCCTCCACACCTTTTCAGGCAACCGGCAGGGCGGCTCCACCCTCACACAGCAACTCGCGCGCAACCTGTACCCGCAAGAAGTGGGCCGCGCGCCCACGCTCACCCGCAAGCTCAAAGAGGCCATCACTGCGCTCAAAATCGAGGCGGTGTACAGCAAACCTGAGATTCTGGCGACCTACCTCAACACGGTGCCCTTTCTCTACAACGCCTTTGGTATCGAGATGGCGGCCCGCACTTATTTTGACAAATCGGCCAAGGAGCTTGACGTGCTGGAGAGCGCTACGCTGGTGGGCATGCTCAAGGGCAACAGCTACTACAACCCGGTCCTTAACCCCGAGCGTGCCGTGCAGCGCCGCAACATCGTGCTGGCGCAAATGGTCAAGCGCGGCAAGCTTGACGCCGCCCGGTTTGAGACCCTCAAAGCCCGGCCACTGCGCATTGATTTTGAGCGCCAGATCGAACCCACCGGCCCGGCGCCGCACTTTGCCCAGGCGCTGCGCAAATGGCTCATTGAGTGGGCTGACCGCAACAACTACAACATCTACACCGACGCCCTGGTGGTGCACACCACGATTGATTCGCGCCTGCAAACCCTGGCCAACCAGGCAGTGGCGCGCCAGGGAGCCCAGCTCCAGACCCTGGCCGATGCCGCCTGGCGCCCGCGCGCTGTCTGGGGCGAAAAAAGCGCGTTGGTGCAAACCTTGGTGCGCGAGACGCCCGACTATCGCAACGCACTGGCAAGTGGCCTCAGTGCCCCGGAGGCGTTGAAGAAGCTGCTGCTTGACGCTGCCTTCATGGGCCGCCTGCGAGAGGAAAAAACCCGGGTACAAGCCGGCTTCATGGCGCTGGACCCTCGCAACAGCCAAGTCCGCGCGTGGGTGGGCAGTCGCGACTTCCGGCAAGACCCGTTTGACCATGTGCAGCAGGCCCGGCGCCAGCCCGGCTCCACCTTCAAGCCCTTTGTTTACGGCGCCGCGTTTGACAAAGGCGCCAGCCCCGATGACACCCTGGTGGACCAGGCCGTGGAAATTCCGCTCAAGGGTGGCGAAATCTGGCGCCCCAGTGACGCCACGCCGCCCAGTGGCCGCCCGTTCACCCTGAGTGACGGCCTGGCATATTCCAAAAACACCATCACCGCACAGCTGATGCAAAGCGTGGGCCCGGCCCGGGTGGCCAAACTGGCACGGGCCATGGGTGTGCGCACCAGCCCGCTGGAGTTGGTGCCCTCGCTGGCCCTGGGCACCAGTCCGGTCAGCCTTTTTGAGATGGTCAACGCCTACGGCACCCTGGCCAACGGCGGCGGCTACCTGGCCCCGGTGCTGGTTACCCGCATTGAAAACCGCCAGGGCGAGGTGCTGGCCGAGTTTGCCCCGGCAGCGGCCGAGGTGGTGCTGACTCCCGAGGTCAACCACACCTTGCTCGACGCCCTGCGCGGCGTGGTGGACAAAGGCACAGGCAGCGCCATTCGCAGCCGCTTTGGCATCCGCGCCGACGTGGCCGGCAAGACCGGCACCACGCAAGGCAACGCCGACGGCTGGTTCATCCTGATGCACCCGCAATTGGTGATGGGTGCCTGGGTGGGCTTCAACGACGGCCGCGTGACGCTGCGCAGCGACTACTGGGGCCAGGGCGCCAACAGCGCCTTGCCGATCGTGGGCAACTTCACGGCGCAAGCCCTGCGCGCCCGCGTGATCGACCCCCGCGCCAAGTTTGCAGCGCCGCCAGAAGGCTTTTTCAGCCAGCTGCGGGATCGTTTGGGGGACTGGTTTCAGCAGCTCTTTGGCTCCGCGCCACCGACCGTTTCACCACCCGCTGTGCCACCTCTGGCGCCGGTTGAAGTCCGGCCAGCGCCGCCCGTTGAGCTGGTGCCACCTGCCGAGTTGATGGTCAACCCGCCCACCGAGCCCATGACCGCGCCCGGGCCCGCGCCCGAAGTGCCAGCGCAGCCCCAGCCCCAGCGGCCTGCAGTGCCCATGACCCCCGCACCGCCGTCCGGGCCGCTGGACCCGACGGGGAATCTGGCTCAAGACGCTGCTGCTGCAGTACCAGCAAGCTAACTCCTGTGGACCTCTTTGACAGCCTGCCCCCCGACACCGCGCTGACGCCCATGGCGCCCGGCGCGGTGCTGCTGCACGGTTTTGCCCGCGAGGAGGATGCGTTGCTGTTGCAAGCCATTGAGTCCGTCTTGACGCAAGCCCCCCTGCGCCACTGGCAAACCCCCGGCGGCTACACCATGTCGGTGGGCATGAGCAACTGTGGGCCGCTGGGCTGGGTGTCTGGCGCCAGCGGCTACCGCTACACCGCCCAGGACCCTGCCTCCAGCCAACCCTGGCCTGCCATGCCGGAGAGCCTGATGGATCTGGCTCAGCGCGCCGCAGCGCAGAGTGGTTACCCTCACTTTGAGCCCGACGCCTGCCTGATCAATCAGTACGCGCCCGGCGCCAAGCTCTCACTGCACCAAGACAAAGACGAGCACGACCTGAGCGAGCCCATCGTGTCGCTGTCCCTGGGGCTGCCTGCCGTGTTTCTGTTTGGCACCGCCAGCCGCGCTGACCGGCCCCAGCGCTGGCGCCTGGTACATGGCGACGTGGTGGTCTGGGGCGGGCCTTCAAGGCTGGCGTTTCATGGCGTCAACGCCCTGGGCGATGGCGAGCACTCGCTATTGGGGCGGCGCCGGTTGAATCTGACGTTTCGGCGGGTGCGGTAGTTTTTTGGCAGATGACCCCTCTTTCTCGGATGCTCCCGCTTGTAAAAACGTCTCCATGCGTTGCAACTCGTCATCCAGCGCAGCAGAAAATGCCCCGCCGGGCGGTGGCTTGCCCGCCACGTAGCCCAACTCTGCTTGCATCTGCCCGCCAACCACCGACACATTGCCCCAGCCGATGACCTGCTCATGCCACAGGAGCGGCAGCGCGTAATAGCCCCGCACCCGCTTGGCTGCGGGCGTGTAGGCCTCAAAGCGGTAGGCCCAGCCCCACAGGTGTTCAAAGCGGCGGCGGTCCCATACCAGGGGGTCAAACGGGGCCAGAAGGCGCACCACCTCATCGGGCGCATGCCGGCGGGAGGCCGGATTTTCAGTGGCGGGCCAATAGTAGGTTTGGCCGTCGACCTGTGCATGGGCCAGGCGCTCTTTTGCACGACCAAAGGCATCGCGGCGCCAGTGCGCCCATTGCGGCACGCCACCACGCAGGTGGTTGATCAACTCACTTAAAGAGCGCTCGGGCAGCGGTGCGTACTTGCGCACGATCACGTCCACCAGCGCGTCCAATGCGGGCTGAGGCTCGGGCACGCTCGCCGGTGCAGTGCGCTCGGCATAGGTGCGCACCCCGCTGGCGCGGCCCGCGATGCGCAGCAGGCCGCGGTAATGCATGTCGTCCAGCAACTGAGTGCTGGCGTTACTGGAGCCGCCAAACCAGTTGCGTGAGCTGCCGTGCGCAAAATGCGCGTCCACCACCCGTGGGTGCACCACGCCGTGCGCCCGCACAAAGCCCAGTACCGCGTCCATTTGACTTTGCCGCTCTTCCGTCAAGGTTGTCCTGGGCGTGCGCGGATGCATCAGCGCCTGCGTGGCGCGCGGCAAGAAGCCGTAGTTGACGAAGAAGTCTTCCTCGATGTCCAGCGCCGCATAGCGCCGCTCCAGGTCGCCCGCGCGGTAGTCCTTGACCCTGTGGCGCAGCGTCAGGTCTTGCGCACGCGCCGGCGCACGAATCGGGTCGGCCTGTACAAAGCCCAGTCGGGTGATGGCCTTGGGTAAGGTGGTGGGCGCAAACAGCGTGCGCGCGACGGCATAGCGGCGCAGGGTTTCCAGGGTGATGGGCATGGTTGCAGGCGGTTTGGGCTGGGTAACAACACCCTACACGCGGAACTGCGTAGTGGGCCTGAACTGGCTGAATTTGACAGTTTGGAAGGTGTTGAGGGTGATTAATGGATCAAATAGGCCTCTGGCCGGCGTATTGCTTTGGTTCAAAGCTATCAAATACAGAGCGAGTAACGGGCTACTGACTCGCCGCCTTTGACACCAATGGAAACGCCGATGGATCACGAATGGACTCGACCGACAGATCAGCGTCGAGTTGGGGCCAATAGAGGTGATCGGGCGTGGGCCAGAGAACATCGGTCAGCTGGTCGATGCTGGCCTTTTTGAACCACGGAAAATGCTCAAAGGGAACCAGTAGTTCCTCGTCATTCAGGAGCAACCAGAATCCGTGTTTCGAGATGTGGGTGACTTCAGCCGCCGAAGTGGTGGTGCCATGCATTTCGAATCTCCTCAATGTGCGTCTCAACAATCATTTGCGCTTCACGGCATTGTTTGACAGACAAGCCTGTATGGTTCGCCAAGCCAATTTGCGGCGTGAGCCAGAACTTTGCCTCGCCATCCGGATGAGAAACATGGACATGAATGCGCGTTTCTTCGCGGGAAAAGAAAAAGAGTCTGAACTGCCCGTCTCGTACAACTGTGGGTGCCATCGTGCAACTGTACTGCAGTGAGCCGTGTCTGTGATTGCGGATTTACCGTAGCGGCAAACGTAGCATGGGCCAAACCCCGCCCTTTACCTCAGCCCATGGGCGTGCACAGCTCCACCAAAAAGCCATTGATATCCGCCACATACGCAATCGTCTGCCCCCAGGGCATTACCTCCAGCGGGCGCATCGGCTTGGCACCTGCGGCAATGGCGCGCGCCAGGGCGCTCGCCACATCCGGGGTGCAGAGTGCAATCTCGAAGCAGGGCGCATAGGCGTCTGCCGCCTGCGGGTTCTTGCCCAGCTGCCGCATCAAGTGGTGAGCCGAAAACGCCAGCGCCGTGCTGCCGGTTTCCAGCTCACCGTAGTCCCCGCTCTCATGTAAAAACCGCGTAGTCAGCCCAAAGGCCGCCTCGTAAAACTTGAGCGTGGCAGGGACGTCAGGCACGTAGAGGA
>JAUXQA010000120.1 GCA_030683195.1 Rhodoferax sp.
ATCATGTCTTTCTTGCGGTCAAACAGCGTCAAAAAACCATCGGCATCAAACCGGCCTACGTCGCCGGTGCGAATGAAGCGCTTGCCCTGGGTATCAAACCACTCGGCTTCCCGGGTTTTTTCTGGACGGCCGTAGTAGCCAGTCATCATGCCCGCCGAGTGCCCCACCACCTCACCCGCCTCGCCGGGCGGCACCTCCACACCCTCGTCGTCGATCAGCCGGATGTCATGGCCCTCGGCCGGGCGGCCCACGGTGTGCAACTTGTCAGGCCAGGCATGTGCTTCCAGAATGCAGGTGCCCCCGCCCTCGGTCATGCCGTAAAACTCGACCAGGCCCCCGGGCCAGCGCGTGAGCACATCGGCTTTGAGGGCCGCGCCAAAGGGGGCACTCGTAGAGAACTTGACTTGAAAGGACGAGAGGTCGTAGGCATCAAAGTCGGGCTGCGCCATCAGCCTCTGGTACTGCACCGGTACCAGCATGGTGTGAGTAGCCCGGTGCGCTTGGGCCAGTTCCAGGTAGCCCTTGGCGTCGAACCTGGGCATCAGCACCACGCAACCGCCAAAGCCCAGCGTCGGGAAAAACACCACCAGCGTGGTGTTGGAGTACAGCGGTGTGGACAGCACCGTGACACTGGCCGGGCTGTAGTGGTAGGCGCTGCCGCGCCGCACATGGGCCCAGCGCATGCCATGCGATTGCACGATGCCTTTGGGCTCCCCCGTGGTGCCTGAGGAGTAGATGATGTTGAATGCAGCTTGTGGTGCCAGCTCCACCCGCTCAGGCACCTGGCCGGCCGGGGCCAGCCATTCCTGCAGCGCCAGCCCCGCGCTGGAGCCGTCCAGCGCAATCCGGGCAGGCGCGCTGGCTGTGGCATCTGGCGGACCCACGGCCTCGGCGGCATAGGCATCGGTGAAGAGGAGGCGGGCCTGGGCGTCACTGAGCATGCGGGTCAGGCTCTCGGGAGTGGAACTCGGGGCCAAAGGCGCGACTACCACGCCGGCCCGCAGTGCCCCCAAAAACACGGCGACATAGTCGATGGAACTGGCGGCGCAAATGGCAATGGCATCGCCGGGGCGCACACCATCCCGCTGCAACGCGCAAGCCACGCGGTCCATGAGGGCATCCAGCTCGGCGTAGCTGCAGCGGCGCTCACCTTCCATCAGCGCGGGATGCGCAGGCTGGTGGCGGGCGTGTTGGTGGATCAGGTCGGCGATCAAGCCGAAGTCGGGGAGGTCGTTGGGAAGTGCGGGCGTGTTCATGGCCAAATCATAAGAGCCCCGGCAGGAAGACGGGGACAGCGTTACCATGATCGGCTTGTTGTTGCCTTGATGACCTGATCCCGGAAGACCTCCATGATCGACCTGTACACCACATGAAACTCTATCTATCTCCCCGTGCCCCCAACCCTCGCCGCGTAGCCATTTTTCTGGCAGAAAAAGGCGTAACCGATCTGCCGCAGGTGATGGTCAGCATTGCCGACAACGAGCATAAAAGCGAGGCCTACCGCGCCATCAGCCCGCTGGCGAAGGTGCCGGCCCTGGTGCTGGATGATGGCCGTGTTCTTACAGAGACCCGTGCCATCTGCACCTACCTGGAGGGCATCTACCCCGAGCCCAACCTGATGGGCGTGGACTTTGAGGAGCGTGCCTTCATTGAGATGACCGACCGTCGCATCGAGTTCTACTTGTTTGCCGGCTTTGCCAATGCCATACGCCACACCCACCCGGGACTCGCCCCACTGGAGCAGCCGCAGTTCCCGGAGTTCGGGCGCTCGCAGGGCGAGAAAGTTCGCGAAGTCGCCCGCTGGCTCGATGGTGAGTTGGCGCACCGGCCCTTTGTGGCGGGGGAGCGATTCACCATTGCCGACATCACCACGTTCTGTGCGCTGGAGTTTGCGCGCGGGCTGCTGAAGTTTGTACCGGGCAGAGAAGGCCTGCCTCACTTGCAGGCCTACCGGGACCGCTGGAGTGAGCGGGCCAGTGCGGCCACCCTCTGAGAGCCACTCACGTTTGGGCCAATGAAGGCCAACAGGACACCCCATGAACAACTCCCTCGCCAACAGTTTCGCCAGCCAGTCTGACTTTGCTGCACGCCGCGCCCGCCTGGCGGCCCAACTCGGCCCCAAGGGCGTGGCGATTGTGCCCACGGCACCTGAGCAAATGCGCAACCGCGATGCCGATTTTTTGTACCGCCATGACAGTTATTTCTTCTACCTGAGCGGCTTCACCGAGCCGCAGGCCTGGCTGGTGATCACCGGCGACGGCCAGACCACCCTGTTTTGCCAGGCCAGGGACCCGGAGCGTGAAATCTGGGATGGCTACCGCCTGGGGCCGCAGGCCGCGCCAGCCGCATTGGGTGTGGACGCAGCGTATTCGGTGGCCGAGCTGGACGCGCGCATGCCTGGCCTGCTGGATGGGCGCGATGCCGTGTGGTTCCCGTTTGCCACCCACAAGGGGCTGGAAACCCGGGTAGATCACTGGCTGGGTGCTTTGCGATCCCGAGTACGCTACGGCGCCTTGTGCCCGGAGCAGCAGCGCGACCTGTGTGGGCCGCTGGACGAGATGCGCCTGGTCAAGGATGCGCAGGAGCAGGCCACCATGCGCCGCGCCGCGCAGATCAGCGCGGGCGCTCACATTCGCGCCATGCAGTTGAGTGCCCGCATGCTGCGCGACGGCCAAGCCGTGCGGGAGTACCACCTGGACGCCGAGCTGCTGCATGAATTTCGACGCCAGGGCTCGCAGTGTGCAGCCTACGGCTCCATCGTGGCCGCCGGCGCCAACGCCTGCGTGCTGCACTACCGGGCCGATGCGGCCCCGGTGCGCGACGGTGAGCTGGTGCTGATCGATGCCGGTTGCGAGCTGGACGGCTATGCCAGCGACATTACGCGCACCTTCCCGGCCAACGGCAAATTCACCGGGCCACAGCGCGCGCTGTATGAGTTGGTGCTGGCCTCACAACAGGCTGCCGTAGCCGCCACCCGCGCTGGTGCCCGCTTTACCGACCCTCATGAGGCCACAGTCCGGGTGCTGTCGCAAGGCCTGCTGGACCTGGGGCTGCTGACTAAAAACAAGGTGGGCACGGTGCAGGATGTGATCGAGCAGCGTGCCTACTTTCAGTTCTACATGCACCGCACTGGCCACTGGCTGGGAATGGATGTGCACGACTGTGGCGCCTACACCGAGCCCTCCGAGATCGGCCAAGTGAGCGAGCGCAAAGATCCGCTAAGTGGTGACATCATCCGCGACCGCCCCAGCCGCATTCTCCGCAGCGGCATGGTGCTGACCATCGAGCCAGGCTTGTATGTGCGGCCTGCCGAGGGCGTGCCGGAGCAGTTTCACAACATTGGCATTCGCATTGAAGACGATGCCATCGTGACCGACACCGGCTGCGAGCTGATCAGCCGGGGAGTCCCGGTGGATGCAGACGAGATTGAGGCGCTGATGCGGGGGTGATAAGGAATCGATGGCCCGCGCAGCTCAAGCGGCAGGCATAATTCTTGAGGTTGGCTGGTACATCCGACGCCGCAAAGGGGAGGGACCAGCTCAATACTAAATATAAAGTCAGTCAAGGGGAGCATCAAGTGTCTTTGTTTCAATCTGCCTCACCTGAGTTGGCGCCGCTCGATTTTGAATCTGGCCATTCACGCTCAATGTCTCTGGAATCGGTCGCATTATTGTTTCAATCCATTTTCCTGGAAGATCGACTTACTCCTTTGACTCGGGTTCGGTTGGCTCGTCTGCAAATGCCTTTGATACGCTTGGCTTTGGCACAGCCCACGATGTTCGGCAACACCAGCAGCCCGGGTATTGACTTGGTAAACCTCATCGTTGCCCGCGCTTTGGAGCAGGAAGGCAGTCCTGTTTCAGCAGCTGCATTTGAGCTGGAGATTCAGCGACTGGTCTCAATGATCGAACATAGCAAGAGCGGCGAAACGCGCCCTTTTACCGAAGCTAGCGAGGCGTTCAACTTATTTCTCTCGCACTATCGGCAGCCCGACGAGGCACTGAGTGAAGTCTCGAGCGAGGTTAGTCAGCAGGAACAACGAGATCCGTTGACCGTTCAGTACTCAGTCCTGCTGCGTCGCATGCTGCACGGGATGCCCGTAAGTTCAGAGCTCAGCGATTTTCTCTTCAAGGTCTGGGCCCGGGTACTGGCTGACTCCTCCGTGCGCTACGGACACCACCATGCACAAACCCAGTCATTCAAACAGGCCGTGACTGCCTTGGTCTGGGCGACTGGCGCACGAAAAACGCGGCGCAACCGGGCCCGCGTAATCAAGGATGTGCCCCACCTGCTGCAAACCTTGCGCGACGGAATGGAGGTGCTCGGCCTGATCGAGGACGAGAAAAATCGCCACATCACGACCTTGAGCCCGCCGATGATGGACGCCTTTTTGTATAAAAAGGCGCCCCATGCTGCCCCCTC
>JAUXQA010000122.1 GCA_030683195.1 Rhodoferax sp.
ATGCACGGCATCAGTTTTGAGGCTGCCACTTTGACGCTCACCGCCTACATGCTGTGCGGCGCGGTAGGTATGTTTGTCGGGGGCTTCATTGCCACGCGCCAGGTCAGTAGCGACCGGGTGGTGGCGGTATCGATGAGCGCGGCTGCTGTTTTGCTGGCTTTGTGCGGACTGGGCTTGTTTGGTGCCATGGGCACCATGGTGGTGCTTGCGGGCACTGGTTTTGCGGTGGGCATTGGCGGGCCTTCGCGCGACATGATGATCAAAAAAGCCACGCCCCAGGGCACCACAGGCCGGGTCTATGGCATGGTGTATTCGGGGCTGGATGTCGGCTTTGCCATTTCGCCCGTCGTCTTTGGGGTGTTCATGGACCGGGGTTGGTACGGTGCCACCCTGATCGGCGCGGCGGCCGTGCTGCTGCTCAGCGTGGTGGCCGCCTTGGGCGTGGGACGACGCACCGTCGCGCGCGCTATACCGGCATGATCTCTTCGACTCCTTTCACATTCAATAGAAATAGAAATTGATTCCGATATGACAACAAAAATTGCTGGCCACCTGTTGGTGGAGTGCCTCGTGGCCCAAGGCGTCACCCACGCTTTTGGCGTGCCGGGTGAGAGTTACCTGGCGGTGCTGGATGGTTTTCACCTGCACCGCGATCAGATCCAGTTCATCATCAACCGTCAGGAGGGTGGGGCGGCTTTCATGGCCGAGGCCCATGGCAAGTTGACTGGGCGCCCAGGCGTGTGTTTTGTAACCCGGGGCCCGGGGGCCACCAATGCCTCGATTGGCGTACACACGGCGTTTCAGGATTCCACGCCCATGGTCTTGTTTGTAGGTGATGTGGCCAGCGACACGCGTGACCGCGAGGCTTTTCAGGAGGTGGACTACCTGAGCTTCTTTGGGCCCAGCACCAAAGGGTTTGCCAAGCGCGTGGAGCGCATCGACGACGCCCGGCGCCTGCCTGAATACGTGGCGCGCGCTTTCGCTACAGCGATGAACGGCCGCCCCGGTCCCGTGGTGCTGGTGCTGCCCGAAGACATGCTGACCCAAGCCGTGGTCGCTTCGGCCTCCGGTGCGGTGCCTCAAGCCCTGCCCCGGGTGGCTGCGGTCGAGGCTTGGAGCGACCCGGGTTCCCTGCGCACTTTGCGCGAGATGCTGCTGAAGTCAAAACAACCCTTTGTGATTGCCGGCGGTGGCGGCTGGACGGTACAAGCTGCCCAGGCCTTGCAGCGCTTTGCCGAGAACTGGAAGCTGCCCGTGGGCAATGCGTTTCGATTTCAGGACACCTTTGACAACCACCATCCGCTGTACGCTGGCGATGTGGGCATTGGCATCAACCCCAAGCTGGCCCAGCGCGTCAAAAACAGTGACCTGATCATTGCCATCGGCCCCCGGCTGGGCGAGATGACGAGCGGCGGCTACACCTTGCTCGAAGCCCCCCGACCCCAACAAACGCTGGTGCACATTCACGCCAGTGCCGAAGAACTCAACCGGGTCTACCAGGCGGATCTGGCCATCAACGCCACCATGAACGCCGCCGCCCGCTCCCTGGAGGTGCTTACCGCCCCGGTGGACGTCGTCTGGGAAGACTGGGCCAATGCGTGCCACGCCGACTACCTGACCAACCTGGTGCCGCAAACCCTGCCGGGCGATATTGACATGCCGGCCGTGGTGGTCACGCTGCAAAAGCACCTGCCAGTGGACGCTGTGCTCACCAACGGCGCAGGCAACTTCGCCAGCTGGATGCACCGCTTTTACCAACACCACGGGCTGGTCAAAGGCTTCAAAACGCAACTTGCGCCCACCAACGGTGCCATGGGCTATGGCGTGCCGGCCGGCATTGCAGCCGCCATCACGACGGGGCGGCTGGCCTTCACCATCGCCGGAGACGGTGACTTTTTGATGAACGGACAAGAGTTGGCCACCGCCACCCAATACGGTGCCAAGACCATCATCGTGCTGCTCAACAACAGCATGTTTGGCACCATCCGCATGCATCAGGAGCGCGAGTACCCGCAGCATGTGACAGGAACCGCGCTCAAGAACCCGGACTTTGCGGCGCTAGCCCGCGCTTATGGCTATGCCGGCGTGCGAATCACCCGCACCGATGAATTTGAGCCCGCCCTGCTCGCCGCGCTGGCCCGTCCCGAGGGCACGCTGATCGAGGTAATTCTGGACCCGGAGGTCATCAGCACCCGGGGCACCTTATCTGCCATCACCCAAACCGCGCTCAGCCGCCAGCAGGGATAGCCCCCGGCCATCACCCAAAACTCAAGGCCCCATGCCCGAACCCGAAAACGAATCCTCGCGCCTGCCTGCTGCCGACGACAACGACCTCTCGCCCCTGGCACCGTTTCGCCACCCGGTGTTTCGCATGCTCTGGAGCACCTGGCTGATTGCCAACATCTGCTTGTGGATGAGCGATGTCGCGGCGGCCTGGATGATGACCTCATTGACCTCGACGCCCTTGTGGGTGGCGCTGGTGCAAACGGCCGCGAGTTTGCCGGTGTTTTTGCTCGGGCTGCCTAGCGGGGCCCTGGCCGATATCCTGGACCGGCGCCGGTTTTTGCTGATGACCCAGATTTGGGTCGCGGTGGTCGCCAGTGTGTTGAGCCTGACGGTGTTTCTGGGTGTGCTGTCGCCTCCGCTGCTGCTGGCGCTGGTGTTTGCCAACGGGGTGGGGCTGGCGCTGCGCTGGCCGGTGTTCTCGGCCATCGTGCCCGAACTGGTTCCGCGCCCGCAATTGCCGGCGGCACTGGCGCTCAACGGCGTCTCCATGAACGCCTCGCGGATTGTGGGGCCCCTGGTGGCCGGCGCCCTGATTGCCAGTGTGGGCAGTGCGTGGGTTTTCTTGCTAAATGCCGTGCTGTCACTGTCTGCTGCAGTGGTGATCCTGCGCTGGAAGCGGCCTCACAAGCCTGACCCGCTGGGACGTGAACGCTTGGGCAGTGCGATTCGGATCGGCATTCAGTATGTCTCCCAGTCTTCGCACCTCAAGGGTGTGCTGCTGCGCATCTCGATCTTCTTTTTTGCATCTACCGGGCTGCTGGCGTTGCTGCCGTTGGTGGCGCGCGGCTTGCGTGGCGGTGACGCCGCCACCTTTACCCTGCTGCTGGCGGCCATGGGCGCGGGGGCGATTGGGTCCACGGCGTTTTTGCCGCAACTGCGCCGCAACTTTTCGCGCGATACAGTTGTTTTGGGTGGTGCTGCGATTCAATCGGTCTCCATGCTGGTGATTGCTTTCACCCCTTACACCTGGGTGGCGGTGCCCGCCATGCTGCTGGTGGGCGCCGCCTGGATCACCACCGCCAACACGCTGAGCGTGTCAGCCCAAATGGGTTTGCCGGACTGGGTGCGTGCGCGGGGTATGTCGATGTACCAGATGGCCATCATGGGCGCCAGTGCATCGGGCGCCGCCGTGTGGGGACAGGTCGCCACGCTCACCAGTGTGCAGACCAGTGTGATGTTGGCGGCCGGGGTGGGTTTGCTGGCCATGGCGACGGTCAATCGCCTGATGCCGGCCCAGGGCATGGTCGAGGACCTCACGCCATCGAGCGTTTTCAAGGCACCCCGAGCCGATGCGCCGCCGCCCAGTGGGCATGTGATGGTCATGATCGAATATCTGGTCGACCCGGCCCGAGCGTCGGAGTTTCGCGCTCTGATGCAGGAAAGCCGGCGGAGCCGCTTGCGCCACGGCGCCTTGTCCTGGGAACTGTTGCAGGACATTGGCGAGCCCGGGCGTTTTATCGAGATGATTGAGGATGCCTCCTGGACCGATCACTTGCGCCGGTTTGACCGGGTCACCGCAGGCGATGTGGCGCTGCGCGACCGCAAGTTGGCATTTCATATCGGGGAGTCACCACCGCGGGTCACCCGCAATGTGATGGACAGCACGGTCAAGCCAGGCGAGAGTGACCGAAGCCGGGGCCGACACGCCCGCTCCGACAAGCACCAGGCGTAAAAAAGCCGACTTGCGTCGGCTCTTGAATCAGGCAACAGGTGCCGATTATTTGAGGTGCTTGCCGATCAGGCCGGCCATCTCGAACATGGAGACCTGAACCTTGCCGAAGACTTCTTTCAGCTTGGCATCGGCGTTGATCATGCGTTTGTTGATTTCATCTTGCAGCTTGTGCTTCTTGATGTAGACCCACAATTGTTTGACCACCTCGGTGCGTGGCAGCGGGCTGGCGCCGACCACAGCAGCCAGTGCGGCGCTGGGGGTGAGTGCCTTCATGAACGCAGCGTTGGCTGTGCGCTTTTTGGCGGGAGCCGCTGTCGCAGCCGCTTTTTTCGCGGGTGCAGCAGCTTTGGCGGGTGCCGCCTTTTTAGCTGGCGCGGCCTTGACGGCTACTTTCGTGGCTGGTGCTGCAGCCTTTACGGGTGCCGCTTTGACAGCTGGAGCGACTTTCTTTGCTGGAGCAGCTTTTTTTGCCGGGGCTTTTTTTGCAGTTGCCATGATTTATTGTCCTTCTACAAGTTGATTAATCACCAGCAAAAAACTGCTTCTTCACTGGCATGGCGGATGCTACTGGAGAAAACAGGTGTTTCATAGGCAAAACCTGTTTATTTCACTGGAGAGTGTTGTTTTTTGTGGCTCATTTAAGGGGTCTTGCGCAACAGAGGCTGTCCGGGTGGCTCTACAATTTTTACAACTTAAGGAGTCGGCCATGTCCACTGTATTTGCGACCTGTGATTTGTGCGATGCGCACCGCGATGATTCATCCGGTAATTTTCGGGTTTTGCCACCCGTTTTTCGTGACTTTGGCGCGGTGCGCAAGTTCTCCGGCCCGGTGGTGACGGTCAAGTGTTTTGAGGACAACACGCTGGTGAAAGCCGCAGTGGATTCTTCAGGATTCGATGAGACACCCACGGGGCGTGTGAGCCGGGTGCTGGTGGTGGATGGGGGGGGCTCGTTGCGCCGCGCCCTGTTGGGCGGCAACCTCGGCGCGGCTGCTGCGCGCAACGGTTGGGCGGGTGTGGTGATTGACGGTTGTGTGCGCGATGTCGCCGAACTGGCCACCATGAGTGTGGGCATCCGCGCCCTGGCTAGCATGCCGCTGCCCACCGAAAAACGCAACGAGGGCCAGCGGGACGTGGCGGTGCAGATTCAAGGGCAGTGGATTCGCACCGGTGACTGGCTTTATGCCGACGAAGACGGCATCGTCATCAGTTCGACCCCGCTGGCGTGACGCTGGAGCGGCTGGGCCAGGTGGCCAGCAACACACCCAGCAGTGCAATGGCGAAGGCCAGCAGTTGCACGCCGGTCAGGCTCTCGCCCAGCACCAGCACCCCCACGGCAGCGGCAGAGATCGGCAACATCACCGTGAACACCCCGGCCTTGGCGGCGGGTACGGTTTGCAGCCCGGTCATCCATAACCAAACGGTCCACACGCTGGCGGCCAGCGCATAAAACACCAACAGCATCCAGGTGCTCAGGGCCACTGCCTCAAAATCAAACGACCAGGCCAAAAACAAGCCCATGGGGGTCATTAGCACAAAGCCCCAGAGGTTGATCAACGAGGTGATGCGTTTGGCCCCCAGCGCGCCGGTGAGCTTTTTGCCAATCACGGCATACGCCGCCTCGCACACCACGGCACCAAAAACCAGCAGATTGCCCCAAAACGCTGTTTTTTGTACCAAATCGCCTTCTAGCCGGCGTGTTAATTGGCTAGCGTGCTCTGATTTGGTGAGTGAGAAGAGCGCAATCCCCAAGGCAGCGCAAGCAATGGCGGCCCAGATGCGCGGGCCAATGCGCTCCTTCAGAAAGAACCAGCTCATCAGCGCCACCACCGCCGGAATGGCAGACAGAATCACCCCCGCCGAGACCGCACTGGTCATGCTGACACCGTAGAGCATGCAAATGGAGAACAAGAAATTCCCCAGCAGCGACTCCAGAAACACCAGGCGCTTGGTGGCAGCGGTCATCACCGGCTCCCCGGGTGGGGCCTTGAGCCAGTGCAGCATGGCCAATCCGCCAATGCCAAAACGCATCCATGCCAGCAAAAACACCGGCAGGGCCGCCACCAACGGCTTGGACAGGGCGACATAACTGCCCACCAGCGCCATGCTGAGGGTCAGGAGCAAATAGGCCGTCGCGCGGCTGGGAGCAGATGTTGGGGAGGGCGCCAAAAGGTGTCGATTCAGTTCACGGTGATGCCCCGAATCATGCCTGATGGATGGCTGACTTTGAGGTTGATGAATTTTTCAGTGCCGCTATGGCGCCTTCGCTTAATTTAAACTCGCGACTAATTTTTTCAGTCCCTGAACGGAGCGGCAGTTATGGTGAAGAAGTATCTTTGGGCGCTTGCCTTGTCGAGCGTGGTGTTGGTGGCCTGTGGCAAAAAAGAAGAGCCTGTGGCCGTAGTGGCGCCAACGGGTGCTGCGAGCGCGCCGGCTCCCGCGCTCAAGAGCACGGAAGAGAAAGTACTCAACATCTACAACTGGCCCGATTACGTGCCAGCAGGGCTGATTGCAGCCTTCGAGAAAGAGTCAGGCATCAAGGTCAACTACGACACCTTCGAAACCAACGAAGCCTTGCAGGCCAAGCTGGTGGCGGGCAACACGGGCTATGACATTGTGGTGCCCGGCACCGTGTTTGCCAAGACCCAGATTGAGGGCGGCTTGCTGCAGCCCCTGGACAAATCACGCATTCCCAACCTGGCCAACCTGGACCCCGCCCTGATGGGCACGATGGTGAAGGCCGACCCGGACAACAAACACCTCGTGCCTTGGGCCTGGGGTTTCACCACGGTCGGTATCAATCGCACCAAGGTAGAGAAAGCGCTGGCCGGCATGCCCATGCCCGACAACGCCTGGGATCTGGTGTTTGATCCCAAGTACACCGCCAAGTTGAAGTCTTGCGGCCTGGCTTTGCTGGACTCACCCACCGAGATCATTCCCGCTGCACTGCATTACATCGGCAAAGACGCGTATTCGGGCGACCCGGCTGACTACCAGGCGGCTGGCGCTCTGCTGGCAAAAATTCGCAAAGACGTGCGTCTGTTCAGCGCGACCATGATCGATGACCTGGCCACCGGGCGGGCCTGTGTGGTGGTGGGCTGGTCGGGCGATATCAACATGGCGGCCACCCGTGCCAAAGACAACGGCTCCAAAGACGTGATTGAGTCCCTGTTGCCCTCCACGGGCGCGCTGATTTTTATCGACGCCATGGCCATTACCAAGGATGCCAAACACCCCCAGAACGCCCATGCGTTCATCGACTTTTATTTGCGTGCCGAGAACGCAGCGCTCATGTCCAACGAGATGAGCTACCCCACCGGCAACAAGGCCGCGGTTGACAAGGTGAAGCCAGAGATTGCCGGTAACAAGACAATCTTCGTGGAGTCCGCGTATTTCGCAAAGATGGTCTCGCCGAACAGTTTTTCCAACCCGGCGCGCGAGGCCATGGCCAACGCTTACACCAGCTTCAAACAAGGAAAGTAGGGCGTTTTGCTCTGGTGGTGCGTTGGAATGGTTGAGAACAAAGGTTGACTCATGGCAGACAAGGGGATGGAACAGGGCTATTTGGTGACCGAGCATCTGGTCAAGCGTT
>JAUXQA010000127.1 GCA_030683195.1 Rhodoferax sp.
TGGCCACGGTGGGCGAAATGGCGTCTCTGCTGAGCCATGAACTCAACCAGCCGCTGGCCGCTATTTCCAGCTACGCCACCGGCTCCATCAATCTGTTGGGGCACGGCCCCGAGGCTGCGGTTGAGTATGGCGCCGACCTGAGTCACGCCATGCACCGGATCGCTGAGCAAGCCGAGCGTGCGGGCAAGGTCATCAAGAGCGTGCATGACTTCGTGCGTCGCCGCGACCAGATTCGGGAAGTGGTTGCTCCACAGGCCTTGTTTGACGCCATTTCGCCGTTGATCCATCTTCAGGCCCGCAAGCTGCGGGTAAAGGTGCAATTTGACGTTGAGGCCCTGGCCACCCACGTGCTGTGCGATCGCACCATGGTGGAGCAGGTGCTGCTCAATCTGGCCCGCAACGGCATGCAGGCCATGGACCAACCTCATATCGTGGAGCGATTGCTGCTGCTGCGGGTGCGTACCGTGCGCAGCGAAGGCGTGAAGAAGTGGGTGTCTTTCTCGGTCACCGATGGGGGTGACGGCATTACGCCTGAAGTGAAGACCCAGCTCTTTCAGCCCTTCTTCACCACCCGGCCCGAGGGCATGGGCCTGGGTTTGAGCTTGTGCCGCACCGTGGTGGAGCAGCATGGCGGCGTACTGGTGTTTGAGCCCCACCTGCCGCGCGGCACGGTCTTCATCTTCTCCTTGCCTGTGGGCGAGGTGACATAACATCGAATTATGCAACCCTTGATTGATGCCCTTGTATATGTGGTGGACGACGACGTCAGCGTGCGTGATGCCCTGGCCTGGCTGCTGCGCTCGCGTCGTTTGCTCAGTGATGTGTCGGACAGCGCTGAGGCGTTCCAGCTCAAGTTCTCAGAGGCGCAGCCCCTGAGTCAGCCCAGTTGCCTGCTGCTGGATGTGCGCATGCCCGGCCTGAGCGGGCTGGCCTTGTTTGACTGGATGATCGAGCGCCATCTGCACCAGGCCATGCCTGTGATCTTTTTGACTGGCCATGCTGATGTTCCCACGGCGGTGGATGCGGTCAAGCGCGGCGCCTTTGATTTTTGTGAAAAACCATTTTCTGACAACGCGCTGGTCGACCGGGTCGAACAAGCCCTGGCCCAGTCCAGAGCCTGGCTGCAGGCCAATCAAAAAACCGAGGTCCTGCTGGGGCGCCAGGGCGAGTTGACCGAGCGGGAGCGCAATGTCATGCAACTGGTGCTTGAAGGCCTGCCCAACAAGTTGATTGCAGACCGGCTCAGCATCAGTATTCGCACTGTGGAGGTCCACCGGGCCCGCGTGTTCGAGAAAATGGAGGTCAAGTCGGCGGTCGAATTGGCCAATTTGTTGCGGCTGCGGCCATGAA
>JAUXQA010000138.1 GCA_030683195.1 Rhodoferax sp.
CGCCACGCGAACCCGGGCCGCGGACGCAAAAAAGCCCGCGCGCACGCTGGCTGGTCTAACGGCAGGCCATTCCTGCAAGGCCTCGATTCCGCCCTGTCGGTCACGCCGGCACTGCCAACCGTGAGTCGGTGGTTCGCCAGGCGACCGGCGTTGACGAGCACGCGCCTGACGGTTTTCGCCGGCCTGTTCTTCGCGCTCGGAGCCAACGCCCCATTTCTCTCGGCGGTGCTGGCCGGTCGGGACCCCTGGCTGCCGGCCAGCTGGACGTTCACCCTGGCCATGCTTGTGGCGCTGGCCGCCGTGCATGTGTTGCTCCTGTCGCTGGTCGTGGCGCGGCCGCTGGCCAAGCCGCTGCTCGCACTGCTGATCGTCGCCACGGCCTTCGCCACGTACTACATGCAGCGCTTCGGGATCTACCTCGATCCAACGATGCTGCGCAACGTGCTGAAGACCGACCCGGCTGAAGCTGGTGAGCTGTTCGGCTGGGGCATGCTGCCGCACCTGCTGCTGTTTGCCGGCCTGCCCTTGCTCGTGCTCTGGCGCGTGCAGCTCGATCGCCAGCCGTGGGGTCGCGCGTTGGCATGGCGGCTTGCAACGATCGCTGGGTCGGCCGTGCTGCTCGTGGGGGCGTTGCTGCTGGTGTTCCAGGACTTTTCTGCGCAGATGCGCAACCAGAAAGAGGTCCGCTACCTCATCACGCCGGCCAACTTCATCTACTCCGCTGTGCGCGTGTCGGTCGACAGCACACACGAGGCGCAGGCAGCGCGAATGCCGATCGGCCTGGATGCCCAGCTCGACGCTTCATGGACCACCCGGACCAAGCCGGCCCTGCTGGTGCTGGCGATCGGCGAAACCGCGCGGGCGGCCAACTGGGGCTTGAACGGCTATGCGCGCCAGACAACGCCCCAACTGGCGCAACGCGACGTGATCAATTTCCCCGACGTCACCGCCTGCGGCACCAACACCGAGACCTCGTTGCCGTGCATGTTCGCGCCGATTGGCCGGCGTGACTACGACGAACGCCGCATCCGTACCAGCGAGTCGCTGCTGCACGTGCTCCACCGCGCGGGATTCCAGGTGCTGTGGCGCGACAACCAGTCGGGCTGCAAAGGCGTCTGCGACGGGCTTGCAACAGAGCAACTTGAGAACGCCAAGCTGCCCGAGTGGTGCGACGGGGGCCGCTGCCTGGACGAGGCGCTGCTGCAGGGGCTGGACACGGTAGCGCGCGACGCCAAGGGCAATCTGGTGGTCGTGTTGCACATGCTCGGCAACCACGGGCCGGCGTACTTCAAGCGCTATCCGCAGGCGTTTCGTCGCTACACCCCCACCTGCGATACCGGCGACTTGAGGCAGTGCCCGCGGGAGCAGATCGTCAACGCCTATGACAACGCCCTGCTCTACACCGACCACGTGCTGGCCAAAACGATCGACTTCCTGGAGTCGCAGGCCAAACGCTACGACACCGCCCTCGTGTACGTGTCGGACCACGGCGAGTCGTTGGGCGAGAAGGGGCTTTACCTGCACGGCGTGCCCTTCCCCATCGCCCCTGATGAACAGACGAAGGTGCCGATGACATGGTGGCTGTCGCCGGGCTACACGGCCAGCTTTGGCCTGGACACGGCCTGCCTGAAGCGGGAGGCGGCACAGGCGCGGACCCACGACAACCTGTTTCACACCACGATGGGCTTGCTGCAGGTGCAGTCGCGCGAGTACGAGCCCACACTAGACATCACCCGGGCATGCCGCCGTTGACCGCCGTCGTCGGGCGCAGCCCGAGCGTCACCCCTTGGCGACGCATGGCCATCGTCGACATCGCCGTGGCGACAGCTGGCTTGGCCGCGCTGGCGGCCTGGGACGCCACGGGCTTGGACATCACGGTCGTGCGATGGCTGGGAGGGCCGGACGGCTTTCCCTGGCGACACCACTGGCTGACTGCCGGGCTGTTGCACGGGGGCATCCGCTACCTCGCATGGGCACTGCTCGCTGCGCTCGTGGTCAGCTTTTGGCGCCCCTGGGGGCCACTTCGTTCGCTATCGAAGGCCCAGCGGCTGTGGGTGCTGGGCACCACCGTGGCCAGCGCAGCCTTGATCCCGCTGATCAAGCGCCTCAGCGCCACGAGTTGCCCATGGTCCCTGGCTGAATTCGGCGGCAGCGTGGGCCAGTACGTACCCCACTGGGTCTAC
>JAUXQA010000145.1 GCA_030683195.1 Rhodoferax sp.
GCCTCGGCAACTACTTCAGGTGCAGCAACAGCGACTACAGACACCAGTACGGGATTGTTTGTGCCGCGTTTCACAGCCGTAACACCCTTTGGCAATACCAAGTCGGCCAAGTGCAGCGACGAACCCTTTTTCAGGCCGCTCAAATCCACAGCGATGAATTCAGGCAGGTCTGATGGCAGACACAGCACTTCAATCTCGGTCACAACATGGTTTGCAATGCAGTTGTCTGTCTTGATCGCAGGCGAATTCTCGTCGCCGCTGTAATGCAAAGGCACCTTCATGTGCAGTTTGGTGGTTGCGTCGACGCGCTGGAAATCAATGTGCAGGACGAGTTGCTTGAAGGGGTGCATTTGCACGTCGCGCAACAAGACTTTGTGCTCTGTACCGTCAATTTCCATGTCCAGAACGGTGGCGTGGAACGCCTCTTTTTTCAGGGCATGCCAAAGAGCGTTGTGATCAACTTCGATCTGCTTGGGTTCTACAGAGCTACCGTAGACGATACCGGGCGTGCGACCGGTGATGCGGAGACGGCGGCTCGCACCCGTGCCCTGCTTGGCGCGCTCAAAAGCGATAAATTTCATAACTTACTCCTTAAGGAGTCCACCGCGACCAGTGTGACTCCGATTGAAAAAAGACTTGCATCGCCGGCTTGCGCCAACGAAAGTCCACTTTTGCCCGGATTAGAAGAGGTTTTCTTGGTCCGAGAACAAACTCATGACAGACTCGCCCTTGGCAATACGCTGGATTGTTTCAGCAATCAGCGGTGCCACAGACAGTTGTCGAATCTTTTGGCAGGCAGATGCTGCCTGGCTCAACGGGATGGTGTTGGTCACCACGACTTCGTCCAAAGCGCCGCCGTTGGTGATGCGTTCAATGGCGGGGCCTGAGAAAATAGGGTGTGTGCAATACGCATAGACTTTCTTAGCCCCCCGTTCCTTCAGCACCTCAGCAGCCTTGACCAAGGTGCCAGCCGTGTCAATCATGTCATCCATGATGACGCAATTGCGTCCGTCAATTTCACCGATCACATGCATTACTTCACTGACATTGGCTTTCGGGCGGCGTTTGTCAATGATCGCGAGATCGCAATTGAGTTGCTTGGCAAGTGCCCGGGCGCGAACCACGCCACCCACATCGGGCGAAACTACGATAAGGTCCTCGTAGTTTTTTTGCCTTAAATCGCCCAACAACACGGGTGACGCATAAATATTGTCAACTGGAATGTCGAAAAATCCCTGAATCTGATCCGCATGAAGATCCATCGTCAGTAAACGGTTAACACCGACAGCTTGAAGCATGTTCGCAACAACTTTGGCCGTTATGGGAACGCGGCTGGAACGAGGGCGACGGTCTTGACGTGCGTAGCCGAAATATGGAATCACTGCGCTAATGCGCTCGGCCGAAGCTCGCTTGAGCGCGTCCACCATGATGAGTAGTTCCATCAGATTTTCATTCGTGGGAGCGCAGGTAGATTGCACAACGAAGACGTCACGAGCACGCACGTTTTGATTAATTTCGACGGTTACTTCACCATCCGAAAAACGACCTACTGTCGCAGCACCCAATCTGATGCCGAGGTGACTGGCAATTTCAGCAGCCATACCCGGATTGGCATTGCCAGTAAAAACCATGAAATCAGGGGGTTGAGGAGCCTGCATGAGTATTCCAGCAATTGAGTGTGATGTGCGTTAGTACGATCAGCGGATGATGCGTACAACTTGAAACTTGGCAGGGGAAGAAGGACTCGAACCTTCGCATGCTGGAATCAAAATCCAGTGCCTTAACCAACTTGGCGACTCCCCTACGCGGGCTAACAGCTATTGCTGCCAGCCGAAAAACTATCGTTGACTGCCCAACCTTTTAAAGGATGAACACTCAAATTGTCACATAATTTGACTTCATAATTGCTTGGTGCATTCATTAAATCAACTTCCTGCAACGCCTCTGCAAATACCGCACTTCCTGAGCCTGTCATCCGTCCACTGAGCCCGCGCAACGCAAGCCATTGAATGGCTTCGGTCACGCTTGGACAGAGTCTTTCTGCCACGCTCTGCAAGTCATTTCGACCGTAGCCAAAAGTATTTGTAGCGAAGCCAGAAATTATAGCAGTTTGGCTGTCTCTTTTTAAATTTGGATCTAAAAAAATCAGTTTTGTTTCTAATCCCTCGGCGGGCTTGACGATCAGAAAGCGGGATGGAGGCAGCTCGATTGGCGTTATTTTTTCGCCAATACCTTCTACCCAAGCATTTTGACCCGCTAAAAAGAAAGGCACATCCGCCCCCAGTTGAAGACCAATTTGGGCCAGCTTTTCCAAAGAGAAGCCAAGCTTCCACAAACGGTTCAATGCCAGCAAGGTCGAGGCGGCATCAGAGGATCCGCCGCCCATCCCGGCTTGAGCTGGGATACGTTTTTCGACTCCGATATGAGCACCAAAGGCGGTGCCGCTGGCATCCTGCAGGGCTCCAGCGGCCCGCATG
>JAUXQA010000152.1 GCA_030683195.1 Rhodoferax sp.
TTCATCTCGTGCTGGCCCGCGTGCCGGGTGCGCCCGAGGGCGTCAAGGGCATCTCGCTGTTTCTGGTGCCCAAATTCATGGTGGGTGACGATGGTGCCCTGGGCGCACGCAACGACGCCAGGTGTGTGTCGATCGAGCACAAGCTGGGCATCAAGGCCAGCCCGACGGCCGTGCTGCAGTTTGGTGACCACGGCGGTGCCATCGGCTACCTGGTGGGTGAAGAAAACCGCGGACTGGAGTTCATGTTCATCATGATGTACGCGGCCCGTTTTGCTGTGGGTATGCAGGGCATTGCCATTGCCGACCGCGCCTACCAAAAAGCAGTGAGTTTTGCCCATGACCGCGCTCAGAGCCGCGACCTGGCGGGCTCGCCCGGCCCCGTGGCCATCATTAACCACCCCGACGTCAAACGCATGCTGCTCACCATGCGCGCGCATGTCGAGGGCGCACGCGCCCTCGCCTACGTGGCGGCCGCTGCCAGTGACGCGGCACACCACGCCAGCGATGAAGCCATCCGCCAGCACAAGCAGGCGGTCTATGAATACCTGGTGCCTGTAGTCAAAGGTTTTTCAACCGAAATGTCGATCGAGATGGCCAGCCTGGGGTTGCAAATTCATGGCGGTATGGGGTTCATTGAAGAAACAGGCGCGGCCCAGCACTACCGCGATGCCCGCATCCTGACCATTTATGAAGGCACCACTGCCATCCAGGCCAATGACATCGTGGGGCGCAAAACCCTGCGCGACAAGGGCGCCGTGGCCAAAGACCTGTGCGCCCAGATCGCCGCGACCGAGCAAGACCTGGCCGCGCACCACAACGAGGACTGCGCCGCCATGCTGGGCGCCCTCACCATAGGCCGTCTGGCCCTGCAAGAAGCCATCGATTTCATCGTGACCCACGGCAAGAGCGACCCCAAAATGGTGTACGCCGGCGCGGTGAGCTACCTCAAGCTGGCCGGTGTGGTGCTGTGCGGTTGGCAAATGGCCCGGGCCATGATGGCCGCGCTGGACCGTATGGACACCGATGCTGCGTTTTGCAGCGCCAAGGTCATCACGGCCCGCTTTTACGCCGAATCCGTGCTGCCGCAGGCGGCTGCGCTGTCGCACAATATCTGCCAGGGTGGCACCACCATCAACCGCATGTCGGTTGAGATGTTTTAGGCATCGGGCTAAAGCGCGGGGCTGCTCAGGCCCCAAGATCATTGCGCAGGTGTAATCTTCCCGAAATCACTGTCGAGCTTGGCGAGCGACGAGGTGATTTTGGCGCGCTTGCCCTTGATCCAGTCACCTTGGAGAGCCAGGTTCTGGTTGGCCAGCTTCAGCATGCGCGCCATCTCGGCCGGCTGGGGGCCACCGACCGATGCGCGGTTCTTGATGATGGCAACCGGGTCCAGCGTCGACTTGAACTCTGACTCGCTCATGGGCAGCTCGCCAGCATATTCCGAGCCCTTGACCATCTCGGCATAGATTCG
>JAUXQA010000155.1 GCA_030683195.1 Rhodoferax sp.
GAATCAGGGGTCTCGGCCAGAATACGGGCCACGGCGTGCAAGAACAAAAGGTCGCGAAAGGCAGCCAAATCAAATCCAGGGCCGCCACTCTTGTCAGGACTCTGGAAGATGCAACTTTCCAACCAGTCAAAAATGCCTGGCTTCGACCAAATTTCGGCGATGTGGGAGAGAACCTCCGGGTATGACTCCAGGTCAAGACTGCGGTTCTTGAAAAACGTGAACGCCGGAATTCGGCAGCAAAACAGCAACTCAAAGCTTTCCCGCAGCTGCTGGAATTCACCTTTCAGGCCCAGCGAATGAAACAGGGCGAGCAAATCAAGATAAACGAATGGGTTGGCCTCTTCGCTTTCCTTGATCTCCCGCCGCAACAACTGCGCAGCCCGTTCAGTCTGCCCCAGAGACACAAAAAACTCCGCCTGCTGACGAATGTCGAGCACGGTATCGGAATTGAGAGTGCGCGCGGTCCGGATTGCCAGATCCCCTTCAGGCTTCAGATCGGCCAATTTGGAGGCCTGACCGGACAAGGTGCCGGTTGGCATGAAGTCCCTGAAAGCGGAGTCCGACATCTCGGTCATGTTGACATTGACCCCGAAGCCAGACCGTTTCAGCTCCGATGGACCAAACCCGGACGCAGGAGGAGGTTGGGAATGAACCGAGGCGGGCCACTGGCTTAACGCCAAATCTGTTGCCGATTTCTGAGGTGCGACCTCGGCAACCTTCTTGACCGCCGGCACCGCTGGGACCGGATCACCATCGCCCCACCACTCATGCGTCACCTGGGATTGGCGTTGACGCCGCCACAGCACAGCCCCTGCAGCCAACGCAGCCAGACACACCAAGGCCAAGGCAATCAGCGCGTAACCGGCCTGGCTGGAAAAACCGCTGGACTCCGCCTCCTTCAAGCGAGATTGCAGGTCAGTCAAACTGGCTTCATTTTTGGCGGCCATGAGGCGCAAGCTCTTCAGCGACTCCTCCAGGGTCTTGAGCTTTTGGATACTCTCAAGTGCGTCGGGCGGCGCCTCAAACTTCATTTCGCCGTCCAGATTGGCAATGCGATCAGAAAACAGGTCCAGGGGGTCAAGTTGCAACCGGGGCTGGCCCGGGAGCCGTTCGACCGGCCTCACACCCGTGGCTGCAGCATTTTTGCTGGCCGAGGCCGACGTTTTGGCAGTTGCACGCTTGCTGCTGTTGCTTTGCGTCTCGGATGATTTGGAGGCCCGGGGGGTGCTGTTCGCCTTGCCCATGACACCCACTGACGCGGGCAGCCCAGCCGCACCAACGGCAGCTACGGCAGGGGCTAGACCAGTAGCCTTGGAGGGAGACAGGAGAGCAGAGGTTTGCGGTGCTGCCGTTGCAGCAAGCTCACTGGGAAAATCAGCCAGTAAAACATAGCGACGGGTTGTTTTTTGGCCACAACCCGTTTTCAAATACACCGTTACCACCGGCTCATCCACCGCCGTCGCTGAAAGCACTCGCACATTGAGCATGCTCGCCTGGGCCGCCGGCTCAACCAGCACCTTCACGCGGCCGGGGTCCTGGCGCACATCACCATGGAACACATCGGCCTCAAAACACAGGGAGGCGGCGGTCTCCCCTGCGTCCATTTGAACCGCAATACCCAGATCCAGCGAGCGACCGATCACTGCCGAACTACTGACCCGGCCCAGCGTCAGGGCTTGGCTGCCAAAGGCCAGAAGCAGGAGGAACAAGCCTGTCCCAAGAATCTTTTTTCTATGTTCCAAGAGTGTGACTTCCTTAAGATCGTCAATTTTCGCACGGTAAGCGCGGTGGCACACTTATTGTTGGCGCCCATGACTATCATGCTTGACTTTTTGCCGATTAACCAAAGGAAAACACATGCCAACCTACCATATTGAAATGCTTGCCGGACGCACGGTTGAACAGAAGAAAAAACTGGTCGAGGAAATTACCCGCGTCACCGTGGAAGTGCTGGGCGGAAGCCCGAACTCGGTTGACATTCTGATCACCGACGTTCCCCGCGAAAACTGGGCCACTGGCGGCATTCTTTGGTCCGAACCCCGCCCCTAGGGCAAGCACTGGCCTAAACTCGGGCCATGTGCCAATTGCTTGGAATGAACAGCCGACTGCCCGCCAGCCTGACGCTGAGTTTTACCGGATTTTCGCAGCGCGGCGGCTGCACAGACCACCATGCGGACGGCTGGGGTATCGCCTTCTTTGGGAGCGACAGCGCCACCCCGGACCAACCCGGCAAGGGCGTGCGCTACTTTGTCGACAAGGAAGGGGCGGCCACCTCCCCCATTGCCAAGATGTTGCGCACTTACCCCATCAAAAGTCACAACGTCATTGCCCATGTGCGCAAGGCCACGGTGGGTGCGGTCACTCTGGAGAACTGCCACCCGTTTGTGCGCGAACTGTGGGGCCGCTATTGGGTCTTTGCCCACAATGGAGACCTGAAGAACTACGCCCCAGCGTTGCACGGCAGTTTCAGGCCCGTGGGCAATACCGACAGCGAACTGGCATTCTGCTGGCTGCTGCAAGAGTTGGACAAATCCCATGCTGGCGTGCCCTCGGTAGAGGAACTGACCCACACCCTGCGGGAACTGGTGCCCCAGATTGCCAGCCACGGGACCTTCAATTTTTTGCTCAGCAACGGCCAGGCGCTGTGGGCGCACGCCAGCACCAAGCTGCACTATGTGCTGCGCAGCTACCCGTTCACGCAAGTTCACATGAAAGACGAAGACGTCAGTGTGGACCTGTCCACGCTCAACGGCCCGCAAGACCGCCTCGCCATAGTGGTGACCGAGCCGCTCACCTCCAACGAAGACTGGGTGGCCATGGCCCCCGGTGAATTGCAGGTGTTCGTGGAGGGCGATTTGGCGGGTTGCGCCGATTCACGGCGCTCACGCCCGCCGGCCTCCCGCCTCAGCCTTTGAGCGCCTGCTCCAAAGCCTGCACAAACATCGCTGCCACGTCAAAGCCGGTTTGATCAAAAATTTCCTGAAAACACGTCGGGCTGGTGACATTGATCTCGGTCAGACTGTCGCCAATCACGTCCAGGCCCACCAGCAGCAGGCCCCGGCTGAACAAGATCGGTCCCAATGACTCGGCAATAAAGCGGTCGCGCTCGGTCAGTGGCTGCGCCACGCCCTTTCCTCCGGCTGCCAGGTTGCCACGCACCTCGCCGCCTTGCGGAATGCGCGCCAGGCTGAAGGGCACGGCTTGGCCACCAATCACCAGCACGCGCTTGTCACCCTCGCTGATGGCGGGCAGAAACTTCTGCACCATCACAGTTTCGGCGCCCTCCTTGTTCAGGGTCTCGATGATGCTGCCCAGGTTCAGCCCGTCGTCCTTGACCCTGAAGATACCCGCGCCGCCCATGCCGTCCAGCGGCTTGAGGATGATGTCCCGGTGCTCGGCATGGAACCGGCGAATGTCGGCAGCGTCCCGCGTCACCAAGGTGGGGCCAATGAACTCGGGAAACTCCAGAATGGCCAGCTTCTCCGGGTGGTCGCGCAGCGCACGCGGCTTGTTGAAGACCCGGGCGCCTTCGCGCTCCGCCTGCTCCAGCAAATGGGTGGCGTAGAAAAATTCGGAATCAAACGGCGGGTCCTTGCGCATCACCACGGCGCAGAAATCTTTCAAAGGCTGGGGGCGCTCGTCGGGCGTTTGCTGCCTGGCCACAAACCAGTCATCAGGGTGACCGGTCAGGGTGATGTCGCGCACAAAGGCCGTGACCGGGCTGCCACGGACCCACATGATGTCCTTGGGCTCGCACACCGACAGGGTATGCCCACGCCGCTGGGCTTCGCGCATCATGGAAAACGTGGTGTCCTTGTAGATCTTGAAGGATTCCAGTGGGTCGGCAATAAAAAGAATGTGCATGGTCAATGAGAATAAGAAAAAGAGTCAGGGCCGGGGCGGTACAAAGCGGGACTTTCCGACCTGCTGCACCAGGAGCGCCAGCGCGCCCGCCACCACACCCCAAAAGGCCGATCCTACCCCGCCAATCACCACCCCGCTGAGCGTCACCAGAAACGTGATGAGCGCCGCCTCGCGGTGCAGCTCATCCCGCAGGGCCGTGGCCAGGGCGCTGCCAATGGTGCCCAGCAGCGCCAAACCAGCAATGGCCGCAATGAGTTCTTTGGGAAACGCGGTAAGCGCCCCGGTGATGGCCGCACCAAAAATACCGATCACCACATACAAGGCCCCGCAGGACACCGCCGCTGTGTAGCGCCGATCAGGGTCCGGGTGGGCTTCGCGGCCCATGCAAATGGCAGCGGTGATGGCGCTCAAATTCAGGGCAAAAGCCCCAAACGGCGCTAGCACCAGCGTGGCCAGACCGGTCAGCGTGATGATGCCGGAGATGGGAATGCCCTCCCCGCCCTGCTGGCCTGGCGGGCGGGCGAAACCCGCTGCCTGAATCGCCGCCACGCCCGGCAGGTTTTGGGACGCCATCGTCACCACAAACAGGGGCAGCGCCAGACTGATCGCGGCTTGCAAGGTAAAGCTGGGGACCACAAACACCGGCATGGCCAGCTCAAAACCGCCTCCAGCCCATGAAAAACCTTGAGTGAGGGCCACATAAACAATAGCAAGCAGCAAGGTCAGCGGCACGCAGTACCGGGGCACCAGACGCCGGCCTACCAGGTAGGTGAGCAACATCACCAGCACCAGAGGCAGGTTGGTTTGCGCGGCAGTAAAAGCCTGCAGGCCAAACCGGGCCAGCACGCCGGCCAGCAGGCCCGAGGCAATGGCCAGCGGCAAGTGGTTCATGACCCGCTCGAACCAGCCGGTCACACCGCACAGGGTGATGAGGGCCGCACACACCATGAAGGCGCCAATGGCCTCGCTCATGCTGAACCCGCCGGCCAGGCCGGCCGTGGCCAGCACGGCCGCCCCGGGCGTGCTCCAGGCCACCATCACGGGCTTGCGCAGCCACAGCGAAGGCACCAGAGTGCACAGGCCCATGCCGATGCCCAGCGCCCACATCCAGGATGCAATCTGCCCCGGCGTGGCCTGAAAGGCCTGCGCCGCCTGAAACACAATTGCCACCGAGCTGGTGAAACCCACCAGCACAGCCACAAATCCGGCAGTGAACGCCGACGGGCTCAAATCCCGGAAAAAACGCATGCCCGGCCCCTAGATTTCGATTTTTGAGCCCAGCTCAACCACCGAGTTATTGGGCAGCTTCAAGAAGTCGGCAGCGCCGCTGGCGTTATGGTGCATCTGGGCAAACAGCTTTTCGCGCCAGAAGGACATACCGTCACCAATGGACGGCACCACCGTGTCGCGGGACAAAAAGTAACTGGTGGTCATGGCGTCCAGATCGCAGCCCCGGCCCTTGATTTGCTGCAGGGCCTTGGGCAGATTGAGGTCGTTCTTGAACCCGTAATTCACGATGACCTGCCAGCAGTCGTGCCCAAGGGACTCTACCTCCAGTCGCTTGTCCATGCCAATCCAGGGTACCTCGTGGTTGCGCACGGTCACAAACAGGTTGCTGGCGTGCAGCACCTTGTTGTGCTTGAGGTTGTGCAGCAAGGCGTTGGGCACGGTCAGGGGCTCGGCGGTCAAAAACACAGCCGTTCCCTCCACCCGCACGGGCGGGCTCACAAACACCGCCTCCAGAAAGCTGGGCAGGTCAATCGCATCCGAGCGCAGCTTTTCGTTCAACAGTTGCCGCCCGTCTTTCCAGGTCATCATGAGCACGAACACCGCGCCGCCAATCATGAGCGGGAACCAGCCCCCATCAAACAGCTTCAACATGTTGGAGGTAAAAAACGCCAGGTCCACCATAAAGAACACGCCTGTCGCCCCCAGACACAGGGCCAACGGGTAGTTCCAGTTATAGCGCAACACAAAAAAGGTGAGCACGGTGGTGATCAACATGTCCAGCGTCACGGCAATGCCGTACGCCGCTGCGAGGTTGCTTGACGAGCGAAACATCACCACCGCCAACACGATGGCCACAAACAAACCCCAGTTGACAAACGGCATGTAGATCTGGCCGGTGTCCTTGACGCTGGTGTGAAACACCTGCAAGCGCGGCAGGTAACCCAACTGGATGACCTGTTTGGTCACGCTGAAGGCGCCGGTGATCAGGGCCTGCGAGGCAATCACCGTGGCCATGGTGGCCAGGCACACCAGAGGGATCAGCGCCCAGTCGGGGGCCATCATGAAGAAAGGGTTTTTAACCGCTTCAGGGTTGGTCAGCAGCAGGGCACCCTGCCCAAAATAATTGAGCGTGAGCGACGGCATGACGATGGAGAACCAGGCCAGGCGAATCGGCTTCTTGCCAAAATGGCCCAAGTCGGCATACAGCGCCTCGCCACCGGTCACACACAAGACCACCGCGCCCAAAATAATGAAA
>JAUXQA010000159.1 GCA_030683195.1 Rhodoferax sp.
CAAAAGGTGGGACTGGGTGGCTACGAAGACAAGTTCCCCTGGCAACTCTCGGGCGGTATGCAGCAGCGCGCCAGTATTTGCCGCGCCCTGATTCACGAGCCCAAAATGCTGCTACTGGACGAACCCTTTGGCGCGCTGGACGCCTTCACCCGCGAGGAACTCTGGTGCATCTTGCGGGACCTCTGGACCGAGCAACAGTTCAATGTGATTTTGGTCACCCACGATCTGCGCGAATCGGTGTTCCTGGCTGACACGGTGTATGTCATGAGCAAGAGCCCGGGCCGTTTTGTGGTGCGCCGGGAAATTGACCTGCCGCGCCCGCGCGACCTGGAAGTGACCTACACCAAGGAGTTCACCGACATCGTCCACGAGCTGCGGGGCCATATTGGCGCTGCCCGAAAAGCCGCTGTAGTTGCCACCTCATAGGGTCCACACCATGAACAAAAAACAAGTCGAAATTTGGTCGCCCTGGATCCTGCTGGTAGCGGTGTTGCTGATCTGGCAAATCGTTTGCTCGGTCTTTGATGTGTCCGAGTTTATTTTTCCGAGTCCTGTGCGCATCTGGAACCAGTTTTGGGAATACAAGGAACTCATTGCAGGCCACGCGTGGCGTACCTATTGGGTGACGATGGTGGGCTTTGGCATTGCCATCGTGGTGGGAGTGTTGCTGGGCTTCGTGATTGGCAGTTCGCGGCTGGCCTATGCCGCTGTGTACCCGCTGATGACAGCCTTCAATGCCTTGCCCAAAGCGGCTTTTGTGCCCATTTTGGTGGTGTGGTTCGGCATTGGGGCGGGTCCGGCGATATTGACAGCGTTTCTCATCAGCTTCTTTCCCATCATGGTGAACATTGCAACAGGCCTGGCCACGCTGGAGCCGGAGCTGGAAGATGTACTGCGTGTGCTGGGCGCCAAGCGCTGGGATGTGTTGATCAAGGTCGGCCTGCCCCGCTCCATGCCGTATTTTTACGGGTCACTCAAAGTCGCCATCACGCTGGCGTTTGTGGGCACCACGGTGTCTGAAATGACCGCGTC
>JAUXQA010000230.1 GCA_030683195.1 Rhodoferax sp.
GTGGACGGCGGCAGCGCCGTGAGCCAAACGGTGGCTGCCATGAAACAAATTGCCGCCAAGATCGGCATCGTGGACGACATTGCGTACCAAACCAACCTCCTGGCCCTGAATGCTGCCATTGAAGCGGCACGAGCGGGCGAACACGGCAAGGGCTTTGCTGTGGTGGCCGCAGAAGTGCGCAAACTCGCCGAACGCAGCCAGGAGGCTGCCAAAGAAATTGGAGACCTCGCAGGCAACAGCGTCTCCACCGCAGAGCGCGCGGGCAAACTCCTGGACGAAATTGTCCCCAGCATCCAGAAAACCAGTGAGCTGGTGCAAGAGATTGCAGCAGCGAGTGCGGAGCAAAGCGAATCGGTGGTGCAAATTGGCGGCGCCATGGGCCAGCTGAGCAAAGCCACGCAGCAAAACGCCAGCGCCTCGGAGCAGCTGGCCGCCACCAGCGAAGAACTGTCTGGTCAGGCTGAGCAGTTGCAGGAGAGCATTGCGTTCTTCAAAACGGACGACGAAAAACCCACTGTGCGCCAGCGTCAAGCGCTGGTACCGCACGACCGTCGTGCCAGCGCCACCAACAGGCGCAGCCCCTTGATTGCTGCACCCGTGCGTAGCCGGGGCGAGGCCAATTTCAAGCCATATTAAAAAATATGAATATGCAGAAGCGATCGACTTGCCTTCAGTAACCCTTTGGACAACACCACAATGAGCAAGACCTCAACCCCCTGGTACCAGCAACTCTTTGGCGGTGCCGCCCTGCGCCAGCGCATCTCGGAACTGGAGGCCGAGCTGAAGGTGCGCACCGACATCATGAATGTCACCAGCATCGTCTCAGAGGCCGACAAAAAAGGCGACATCATCAGCATCAATGAAAAGTTCATTGAAGTTTCAAAATACAGCCGCACCGAATTGATTGGGCAGCCGCACAACACCACGCGCCACCCCGACATGCCCAAGGAGACCTTCAAGCAATTGTGGTCCACCATTGGTCGGGGCGAGATGTTTCGGGGTGTCATCAAGAACCGGGCCAAGGACGGCACGCCTTATTATGTGGACGCGGTGATCGCCCCCATTTTGGGCGATAACGGCAAGCCCATGAAGTACCTGGGGGTGCGTTACGACATTACCGAGTCGGAGATTGAACGACAAAATGCCCGGGGCATTTTGAATGCCATCGACAGCACTTACGCCTTCATACAGTTTGATATGGAGAGCAAGGTTATTGAAGTCAATGACAATTTTTTAAGTGCTGTGGGTTACATCCGTGCGGAAGTCATCGGCAAGCATCACCGCATGTTTTGTGACGCCGAGACCGCTGGCGCTCCCGCTTCCGCCCAGTTCTGGACAGACTTGCGTTCTGGCAAGCCGCAAAGCGGCGTCTTCAAGCGCATGAATAAGGCAGGACAGGAGGTGTTTTTCCAGGCGGTATATGCCCCGGTCATGGACGAGATGGGGCGAGTTATCAAGGTCATCAAGATTGCAACCGATGTGACCAAGGAGACTCGGGCCACCAAGATGCTGCAACATGCGGTGGAGCAGGTTCGCACCGTCACTGCAGCGGCCGAACGTGGTGATTTGGTGCAACGCATTTCCATGGCCGGCAAGAGCGGTCCGGTGGAGGCGCTGTGTGCGGGCGTCAACTCACTGATGGAGACTACCTCGGTGATCGTGGCCGACGTTGGACGTGTCCTTGGCGGCCTGTCGGAAGGTGACCTGTCGCAGCGCATCACGCGTGGTTACGCGGGTACTTTTGACCAACTCAAACAAGACGCCAATGCCACCAGTGATGCGCTGGACGGCATTATTGGCGACGTGGGCAGGGTGTTTTCCGGCATGGCGCAGGGCGACCTGACTCAGCGCATCAGTCGTGACACCCGAGGCGTGTTTGACGACGTCAAGGAAGATGCCAATGCCAGCGCTGAAAAGCTCTCCCAAATCATTGAAGAAGTGCGTGGCGCCGCCGATGCTCTGACCGGCGCCGCCAACCAGGTCAGCGCCACTGCCCAAAGCCTGAGCCAGGCCGCCAGTGAGCAAGCCGCCAGCGTGGAGCAAACCACCGCCAGCATCGACGTCATGAGCGCCAGCATCAGCCAAACCAGCGACAACGCCAAAGTCACTGACGGCATGGCCACCAAAACCAGCAAAGAAGCCGTGGACGGCGGCAGCGCCGTGAGCCAAACGGTGGCTGCCATGAAACAAATTGCCGCCAAGATCGGCATCGTGGACGACATTGCGTACCAAACCAACCTCCTGGCCCTGAACGCCGCCATTGAAGCGGCACGAGCGGGTGAACACGGCAAGGGCTTTGCTGTGGTGGCCGCTGAAGTGCGCAAACTCGCCGAACGCAGCCAGGAGGCCGCTAAAGAAATTGGTGAACTCGCCGGCAACAGCGTGAGCACGGCAGAGCGAGCAGGCAAGTTGCTCGATCAAATCGTCCCCAGCATCCAGAAAACCAGTGAGCTGGTGCAAGAGATTGCAGCAGCGAGTGCGGAGCAAAGCGAATCGGTGGTGCAAATTGGCGGCGCCATGGGCCAGCTGAGCAAGGCTACCCAGCAAAACGCCAGCGCCTCAGAAGAACTCGCCGCCACCAGCGAAGAGTTATCTGGCCAGGCTGAGCAGTTGCAGCAATCGGTGGCATTTTTCAACCTGGGGGGCGAAGCGCCAAAGGTGCGTAGCCGTCATGAGTCGTTGGGCATGCCCGAGCGGCGTGGCCCGGGTGGTGCGTCGCCTGCGCGCCTGGGTTCAACATTCAAGCCCGCGCCCGTGCGTGGTGGTAGCAACTTCAAGCCTTATTGAGGCATAGCCCCTATGACGACCGATCACACCGCCGTTAGCGGCTTGAAACCCAGAGAAGAACCTGCGTTGCAGTACCTCACTTTCAGCCTGGGGGACGAAGTGTTTGCCATGGACATTCGCGCCGTGCGCGAAATCATCCAGCATGCCGCTCTCACACCAGTCCCACTCATGCCTGAGTTTGTGCGGGGCGTCATCAACCTGCGCGGGGCGGTGGTGCCGGTGATTGATCTCCAGGCACGCTTTGGTCGGCCCAAAGCCAAGCTTGGCAAAAAAACTTGCATTGTCATTTTTGATGCCACAGCCGATGGCGAAAAGTCAGAACTGGGGCTGATGGTGGACGCAGTCAGTGAGGTCATTGACATCGCACCGCGCGACATTGAGCCGCCGCCGCAGTTCGGCACCTCTATTCAGCGTGACTACATTCGCGGTTTGGGCAAGGTGAAGGGCGAGTTTGTTGTCATCCTGGAGACCGATCGCGCGCTCAATATTGACGACATGGCACTGGTTGCCGAGCAAGCGACGCTGGCCTGAAATTGGCGCGATTTGAAGCTAAAAAAATATGAATCTGTCCATTAGAGCGCGTGTTTTGTTAGGGTTTGCGTTGCCCATCGTTCTGTTTCTTGGCTTTACGAT
>JAUXQA010000181.1 GCA_030683195.1 Rhodoferax sp.
ATGCCGGAAACGACGGCTTGTTCCATTTCTTCGTCTTCCTCAAAAGTAATCAGGGTGCCGGAGGCAGCCTCGGTGTTGATGTCGATATCCCAAGGGGTGAAGCTACTCAAAACCCGCAACTTCACCTTGTATTTGCCTGCAAACTCGACCGAGCGAATTTGCAGTACTTTGGATCCCATGGACGCCATCTCCAGCATCTCTTCAAAACTAACGGTTTTCAGCCGACGGGCCTCTGGCACCACACGCGGGTCGGTGGTGTACACGCCATCGACGTCGGTAAAGATGAGGCACTCCGCCGCCTTCATTGCAGCAGCGACGGCGACCGCAGACGTGTCCGAACCACCGCGCCCCAAGGTGGTGATGTTGCCCATCTCATCCAAGCCTTGGAAACCCGTGACGATCACCACACGGCCCGCATCCAGATCGGCACGCACTTTGTGATCGTCAATCGATTCGATCCGGGCTTTGGTGTAGGCGCTGTTGGTGCGAATCGGCACCTGCCAGCCCGCGTAGCTGACGGACTCCATGCCCTCAGCCTGCAGCGCAATGGCCAGCAATGCACTGGATGCCTGCTCGCCCGTGGCAGCGAGCATGTCGAGCTCGCGGCTGTAGGCATCACTGATTTTGCTCGGGGCCAACTCTTTGGCCAGACCCAGCAGCCGGTTGGTTTCTCCGCTCATGGCAGAGGGAACGACCACCATTTGGTGGCCGGCACGGGCCCATTTGGCCACGCGTTTGGCGACATTGCGAATGCGTTCCGTAGAACCCATCGACGTGCCGCCGTATTTATGAACGATCAAAGCCATTGGTAAATTTTTTTCAAGCGAAGTCAAAACTGGTCGCTCGGATTGTACCAATGCACAACATCCCCCCTACGCTCAGCAAAACCCGCACCCACCTTGATGTGAATCTGGTGGCCCCGGGTAGTACACGCCTCCATTTGATCCAGTAGTTCCGATAATTGTGCAGCACTGGGTACTGCCCGATAGGTCTTGAACAGCCAGTGACGCAATAAGTTGGCCTGCCTGGGTCGGCTCAACGTTTGAACTTGTCGAATGGCAGGTGGCGTGCCGACACTCACCAAGTCCTGCTCGGCGACCTCCAGCAAAATCTCTTGGGCTTGGGCCGCGTGCGCGGCGCTTCGGGCAAAAGTGTCAAGATAGTGCGGAAATGTAGCCTTCAACGCCGGAAGCAGACGGGCCCGAATGCGGTTGCGGGTGAACTTTTCGTCGGCGTTCGTCGGATCCTCAACGAATGATGTGTTGCGCTCAGCGAGCCAAGCCCGGATATCTGGTGCTCCCACGCCCAGGAACGGCCGGCAATAGATCACGCCTGCGCTCACCCAGGTTGGCGCCATACCACTGAGGCCCGGCAGGCCACTTCCCCGGCTCAACGCCAAGAAGATCGTCTCGATCTGGTCGTCCGCATGCTGTGCGATTGCTACTGTTTTTACGTCTATCAAATCAACAGATAAGCCGGCTAGAAGCTCAAAAGCTTTATAACGAGCACGCCGTGCCGCCTCTTCCGGACTTTGGCCGGGCCCGTGACGCGCATCAACCCGCTGCACCGTCAGGGGCACGTTGATACTCAAGCAAAAGGACTGACAGTGATGTTCAAAATCATCGGCTGCAGCTTGGAGACCATGATGGATATGAAT
>JAUXQA010000182.1 GCA_030683195.1 Rhodoferax sp.
TCTCAGTCAAATAAGTTGTCCATTTCCGACTGGGAAAGTTTTCCTCCACTGTCAGGGGCGGAGGTTTCCACATCAGCAGTGTCATGTGTGCGGACAGAGTGATTTTCGCCATCGGTGAGTTCGGGCGTGATCTTGCTGTTGGGTGACTCTTCAACCAGTTCAAGGTGCTTCGGGTCTACGCGAAACAGACGAATCTCTAGTCTGGTGCCATCGGTCGGAAAATAAACCGTTGGTTTGCGACAGAGATTGCTATCCGTCTGAGTCACACCGATGCGACCTGCTAAACCTTGCCTGTCGCGCGGTGTCAAAACGGACAAGCGCTCTTGCGTGAAACGTACTTTCGCGTCCAATGGAAATGCGATGCTCATAAATCGTTCTCATGGATAACCATCACGGCCACAGTTGATTGCCAAGGGATAGCTTACTGGCTGTAGACCTGACTGAATGTTCGCCGTCATGAAGCTTCCCATACTTGAGTAGGGGGCAAGAAATGCGGCGTTCTCAAAGAGCACTTACTGTTCGATTGAGCCCGCCTTGCCAGTGCGCACGAAAGTACGCTGGCTTCCGTCCGCGTTTTGGTTTTACCTAAGAGCGTCCTCAAACTCAGACAATTCCTTGCCGATAGCCGTATATTTTTTCAACTTGGCGCGGTTGTCAGCCCAGTTGAGCATGGCACCTTCCAGATTTTCTTTGAAATGAGCGAGTGCTGAATCTTTGACCGATTGGGTCGCAGTGCCTGACCAGAGGTCAATGAGCTCAGACAAGCCATTGTCAAAATCATCAAAGGTTTCAAGGAGAATCCATTTGCCAGTTTTATCAAACATTTTTTCTTTCGGTAGTTGAATGGGGTTCGTTTTGGAGCGCCATCCGCCCCATCATGACGACTCGCCATGTACTTGTGCAGGATGAGGAGGATGCCTTTCGGCTTCCCGATCTGCGTGCGTTGGTTACTTCAACTGATACGCCCACTGAACCAGTGGCAAAGTGTTGGGCAAACTCATTTCTGAGCCATTGGACTTCACCGGCACATTGCGAATTGCTTCTACGGTGGTGTCCATGCCAGAGATCACACGGCCAAATGCCGCATAGCCACCACTGGAGCTGTCCAGAAAGGAGTTGTCCACCACGTTGATGAAAAACTGGCTTGTCGCGCTGTTCAGGACGCTGGTGCGCGCCATGGCGATTGTGCCCTTGGTATTGCTCAGCCCGGTGGTCGCTGGGGCTTCCAGGGCAATGGCCGCGTAGGTTGGCACTTTTTGCGCCAAGTCGCTGGTGAAGCCACCGCCCTGGATCATGAAGTTGGAAATGACCCGGTGAAACACGGTGTTGGCATAGAAGCCATCGTTCACGTACTTTAAGAAATTGGCACTGGTGGTTGGCGCTTTGGACGACTCCAACTCTACGACAAACTCGCCCAAGGTTGTCAAAACACAGACCGCAGGTTTTGAACTTGCGTCTGAGGCGGCGTAGCCTGCCGCGCTGCAAGGGCCACGAACGGTCAATGCCGAACTGACGTTGCCAGCTGCGTCCTTGGCCCAAACGCTGTAACTGACATTGGGGACAGCGAGTGCCACTTTTTGGGTTGAGCTCGCCTGAAAACAGGCATCCGTGGCGGCTGGGGCTACTGAAGAAGCTTTGAAGCAATAGCCCGTCACCTGGGTATTGTCAGTGGCGTTGGCGGCCAACGTGATCGCGCCTACGGTGGGTGCACTGACGGTCGCGCCGCTGAATGTAGGGGCTTGGGTGTCCGCTGTTGAAGTCTCTACCACTGGCGTGGGTGCATCGCTGCCACCGCCGCCACAAGCACTCAAGATCAAACTGGAGGCACAAAATGTTGTAGTTAGGATGTGTTTCATTCATTTCACCATTGTTTAATTTTCAACACCGAACCGGTTCAGAATTGTCACGTGAGCAATGCCCTACGGTCTGTCGATGTACCGGAGCACCCCAGAAAGACGAAACCCCCAAGCATTTACACACTTGGGGGTTGTATCTTTTGGCTCCTCGACCTGGGCTCGAACCAGGGACCTACGGATTAACAGTCCGGCGCTCTACCAACTGAGCTATCGAGGA
>JAUXQA010000199.1 GCA_030683195.1 Rhodoferax sp.
TGCGCCCTCGACATGCGCGCGCATGGTGAGCAGCATGCGCTTGACATCGGGGTGGTTGATGATGGCCCCGGGGCCGGGCGAGCCCGCCAGATCGCGGCTCTGAGCGCGGTCGTGGGCAAAACCTACGGCTGTTTGGTAGGCGCGGGCGGCAATGGCAATGCCCTGCATACCCACAGCAAATCGGGCCGCGTTCATCATGATGAACATGTACTCCAGGCCGCGGTTTTCTTCACCCACCAGGTAGCCGATGGCACCGCCGTGGTCACCAAACTGCAGCACGGCCGTCGGGCTGGCCTTGATGCCCAGCTTGTGCTCGATCGACACACACCAGGCGTCGTTGCGTGCGCCCAGGGCACCATCGTCACCCACCATGAATTTGGGCACCAGAAACAGCGAGATGCCCTTGACGCCCTCGGGCGCACCCGGCACGCGGGCCAGCACGAGATGAACGATGTTTTCGGTCATGTCGTGCTCGCCATAGGTGATGTAGATTTTGGTGCCAAACACCTTGTAGGTGCCGTCGGCCTGCCCGGATGGACCAACCTGCGGTTCGGCGCGGGTGCGCACAGCTGCCAGGTCGGAGCCAGCTTGCGGCTCGGTCAGGTTCATGGTGCCGGTCCACTCGCCGCTGATCAGCTTGGCAGCAAATTTGGCTTTGAGGGCGTCGCTGCCCGCCACCAACAGCGCTTCAATGGCGCCGTCAGTGAGCATCGGGCACAGGGCAAACGACAGGCTGGCGGCATGCAGCATTTCGGCGCACGGGGTGGCAATGAGCTTGGGGAAACCCTGTCCGCCAAACTCGGTGGGGTGAATCACGCCTTGCCAGCCACCGTCGGCAAACTGCTGAAAAGCCTGTTTAAAGCCCGGTGTGGTGGTGACCACGCCGTCTTTCCAGGTGCTCGGGTTCTTGTCGCCTTCCCAGTTCAAAGGCGCCACAACGCCTTCGCAGAACTTGGCCGACTCTTCCAGAACCGCTTGGGCGGTATCTAGATCAAAGTCTCCAAAGCCAGGCAGCGCGTTCACGGCTTGGAAGCCCGCGAGTTCCTGCAGGGTGAACAGCATGTCTTTCAGGGGGGCTTGGTAGCTCATGGCGTGCTTTCGATGAAAATAACGGTCGTTCTAGACCAAGTAGACCTCTAGCCGGCGTTTTTATTGCCTCAATAGCTACTGATTCAGGAGTGGCTTCCGGTGATGCGCTGGCGCAAAGCGGTTAATTCCCCGACGATGCCCCGGCGGAAGGCCAGCACGCACACCACAAAAATCACCCCAATGATCACTGTCACCCAGGAACCGACCTTGTCGGCGAGCTGCGTTTGCAGGGTCACGATGGTGCTGGCGCCCACGGCTGGGCCGAGGATGGTGCCCAGGCCGCCCAACAGAGTCATCAAGACCACTTCGCCCGACATGTGCCAGTGCGCATCAGTGAGTGAGGCCAACTGGAACACCAGCGCCTTGGTGGCACCGGCCATGCCGGCCAGCGAGGCCGAGATCACAAAGGCCAGCAGTTTGTAGTTGGCGACGTCGTAGCCCAGGGAGATGGCGCGGGGTTCGTTCTCACGAATCGCTTTGAGAATCTGGCCAAACGGGGAATGGATGGTGCGGTAAATAAGCGCAAAACCCACCATGAACACCCCAAACACAAAGAAGTACATGGCCAGGTTGCCTGACAAGTCAAACATGCCCAAGAGTTTGCCGCGTGGAATGCCCTGCAAGCCGTCTTCGCCGCCAGTAAACGGCAACTGCAGCGCCAAGAAGTACACCAGTTGAGCCAGCGCCAGGGTGATCATGGCAAAGTAAATGCCGGAGCGTTTGATGGCAATCGCGCCAAAGGCCCAGCCCAGCACCGTGGCAGTGAGTGTGCCGGCCAAAATGCCCAACTCGGGCGACCAGCCTTTTTCCTTGCAGAGGTAGCCGCACACATAGGCTGCCCCGCCAAAGAAGGCCGCGTGGCCAAAGGACAGCAGCCCCACATACCCCAGCAGCAGGTTGAAGGCACAGGCAAACAAAGCAAAACACAGCACCTTCATCAAAAAGGTGGGATACAGGGCAAAGGGCGCCAGCGTGCCGATGACCAGCAGCGCCACAAACATCAGAATCGTGCGCCGCGACTCGGCAGCCGCATTGGCCGCGTAATTGGATTTCATGGAGTTTCCTTTCAGCAAAGTGGGGGCGGTCAGGCTTGCTTGCCAAAGAGACCTGCGGGGCGCAGCAGCAGCACAATGACCATCATCACGAAAATGACCACGGCCGAGGCTTCGGGGTAAATCACCTTGGTCAGGCCTTCAATCACGCCCAGGCCCAGGCCGGTCAGGATGGAGCCCAGAATCGAACCCATGCCGCCAATCACCACCACGGCAAACACCACAATGATCAGGTTCGAGCCCATCAGTGGATTCACCTGCACCAGCGGCGCGGCCAGCACGCCGGCAAAGGCCGCCAGCGCCACACCCACGCCGTAAGTGGCGGTCACCAACACGGGCACGTTAATCCCCAGCGCTTGCACCAGCTCAGGTTTTTCAGTGGCAGCACGCAAGGTCGCACCCAGGCTGGTTTTCTCGATCGTGTACCAGGTGATCAGGCAGACAGTCAAGGCCGCCACCACCACCCAGCCCCGGTACAGCGGCATGAACATGAAGCCCAGGTCCACACCGCCTTGCAGCAGCTCGGGCACATCATAGGTTTCGCCCGAGATGCCGTAAATATTGCGAAACACGCCTTCAGCAATCAGTGCCAGACCAAAAGTCAGCAGCAGGCTGTAGAGGTGATCCAGTTTGTACAGGTGGCGCAGCAACAGGCGCTCAATCACGACACCTACTACGCCCACGATCACGGGAGTGACCAGTAGCGACACCCAGTAGTTCATGCCGAACTGGGTGAGGCCAATCCAGGACACAAAAGCGCCCATCATGTAGAGCGCACCGTGCGAGAAGTTGATGATGTTCAACAGTCCGAAGATGATCGCCAGCCCCAAGCTCAGTACGGCGTAAAACGAGCCATTGATGAGGCCCAAAAATAACTGACCCAAAAGGGCCTGGGAAGATATGCCGAAGATGTCCATCGCGACTCCTGAACGATTCACAGAAACTCAAGCGCCAGGGACTGCACATCCTGCAGTCCCTGGCTGACCCGGGTTAGAGATTTACTTTTTGACGAGTGGGCAGCTGGAAGCCGACAAAGGCTGGAAGGCCTCGGCCGCTGGGATGGTCGCGCGCACGTGGTAGTAATCCCAAGGCGTTTTGGACTCAGCGGGCTTTTTCACTTGCAACAGGTACATGTCGTGGACCATGCGGCCGTCTTCACGGATAGTGCCGTTTTTGGCGAAGAAGTCGTTGATCGGCGTCTTCTTCATTTGCGTCATCACTTTGGCGGTGTCGTCGGTGTTGATCGCCTTGACTGCCTTAAGGTAATGCATCACAGACGAGTACTGACCGGCTTGCACCATGGTGGGCATGCGCTTGGTTTTCTCGAAGAAACGCGCGGACCAGGCCCGGGTCTCGGGGTTCAGATCCCAGTAAAAGCCTTCGGTGAGGTACATGTTTTGAGTCGTTTTGAGACCCAGCGAGTGCACGTCGGTGATGAACATCAACAAGCCTGCGAGCGATTGCTTTTGGGTGATGCCAAACTCAGCTGCTTGTTTGATGGAGTTGATGGTGTCGCCACCGGCATTGGCCAGGCCAATGATCTGGGCACCGGAGGACTGCGCCTTGAGCAGGAACGACGAGAAGTCTGAACCCGGGAAGGGGTGGCGCACCGAGCCCACCACTTCACCGCCATTGGCTTTGACCACATCACCCGCGTCTTTTTCCAGGGAGTGACCAAAAGCGTAGTCAGCGGTCAAAAAGAACCACTTTTTGCCACCTTGT
>JAUXQA010000201.1 GCA_030683195.1 Rhodoferax sp.
GACGCGCGCAGCCCTCACCATGTGGCGGCCGTGTTCGAGCACGACATTGGCATCCGGTTCAACGACCAGGAGCGTTTCAATGTAGAGGAATACTGCGTCAGCGAAGGCTGGATCAAGGTACCCGCCGGCAAAACGCTGGACCGCAAGGGCAAGCCCCTGCTGATCAAACTCAAGGGCCGGGTCGAGGCGTTTTACCGCTGAACCCACCCAGATCAACACGCCTCAAGCCGGCAACAAGCCACGCTTTCTGAGCATGGGCGCCACCTGCGGGTCGCGCCCCCGGAAAGCCCGGAACGCCGCCGAGGGCTCGCGGGTGTTGCCTGCGCTGTAAACATGGCGCAGCAGGCGCTCCGCAGTCGTGGGGTCAAACGGGTCGCCGGCCTCGGTGAACGCATCAAAGCCATCGGCCTCCAGCACCTCAGCCCACATGTAGACGTAATACCCGGCGGCATAGCCCGGCCCTGAGAACAGGTGCTGAAAATGCGACAAATGGTGGCGCTGCCCGATGTCGGGCGGCACACCCAGCAAACGGCTTTGCGCCAACTCGAATTCGGCAATGTCCACCGCCGTGCCATTCGGCAGGGAATGCAGGGCCATGTCGATGAGCGCCGGACCCACGTACTGCACGGTTTCCCAGGCCTGGTCAAACTGGCGCGCCGCTTTCAGCTTGGCCAGCAGGGCTGCGGGAATCACTTCACCGGTAACGTGGTGGCGGGCATGGCGGGTGAGCACCTCGTCTTCTTCGGCCCAGTTTTCAAACAACTGCGAGGGCAATTCCACGTAGTCGCGCAGGACCCGCGTGCCCGCCAGGCGCTCATAACGCGCTCTGGAAAGCAAACCATGCAGGCCGTGGCCAAACTCATGAAACAGGGTGCGCACGTCATTGAAGCTCAGCAACGTTGGCGTGGCCTTGGCAAAGTTGTTGTTATTGATGACGATGGGCAAGGTGCCGCCCGCCTGGCCGGACTGGCTTCTGAACACGCTCATCCACGCGCCACTGCGCTTGGTGGGGCGAGCAAAATTATCACCAATGAACAAGCCAATCAAGGCGTCATCCGACCCGCGCACCTCCCACAAACGCGCATCAGGGTGATGCAGCGTGTGACCGGTCTGCTCGACAAAGTGAACGCCAAACAGGCGCTGGGCGCAGTCAAACATGGCGTTGATCATGTTGTCGAGCGCGAAATACGGCTTGACCTCGGCATCGTCCAGGCTGTAGCGGGCCTGGCGCACTTTTTGGGCCAGATAGCGCCAGTCCCAGGCCGCAATCTCTTCGGGCTCACCCAGTGAGCAGGCCATGGCGACCAACGCCGCGCGGTCGGCTGCGGCCTGCGCCTTGGCAGGCTCCCAGACCTGGGTCAGCAGGTCGGTCACAGCACCGGGCTGGCCGGCCATGCGGTCCACCAGCTCATAGTCGGCATAACTGGCATAACCGTTTAAGGCAGCCTGCTCCTGGCGCAGCGCCATGATGCGCGCGGCCACCGGCCGGTTGTCGCGCCCGCCCGCCTGGGCTCCGCGCGCCACCCGGGCCCGCCAGAGGGTCTCACGCAGGTCCCGCCGCGCCGAGAAGGTCATAAAAGGCTCGGCCAGGGACGGCGACAGGGTGATCACATGACTGCCCTCGGGCAAACCTCGCTGCGAGGCTGCCGACCGGGCAGCGGCCAACACGAAAGGTGGCAAGCCGGCCAGGTCAGCGTGCTCAAGTTCCAGCGCATACCCAGCCTCATCGGCCAGCACGTTTTGGGTGAATTGCGCACACAGGCTGGCCAGCTCCTGCATCACCGCGCCATAACGCTGGCGCGCCTCGGGCGCCAACATCGCCCCGGCACGCACAAAATCCAGGTGAATGCGCTCCAGCAGGCGCAGCTGCTCGACGTCCAGCGCCAACTGCGCGCGCTGGGCATGCAGCGTATCGATGCGCTGAAACAGCGCAGCATTCATGGTGATGGCGTTGTGGTGCGCCGCCTGGCGGGGTGCCATCTCGCGCTCCACCGCTTGCAGCTCGGGCGATGTTTCGCTGGCGGTCAAGTTGTGGAACAGCAAGTCAATGCGGCTGCGAAGGCGTCCGCTTTCATCCAGGGCCTGCAAGGTGTTGGCAAAGCTGGGCGGCTCCGGGTGGTGGGCAATGGCCTCCACCTCGGTCAAGTGCGCAGGCAAAGCGATGTCAAAGGCAGGCAAAAAGTGACTTGCCCGCACCGTGGCAAACGGCGGCAAGCCGTAGGGACCGGTCCAGTCTTGCAGCAGGGGGTTGGCGTCAGGGGCTTCGCGGGTCATGGGTAGCTTCTCGGAAAAATTTGAAGCAGGCATCTTACGTTCAACGGGCATTTCCCCCACCGTTCATCCTGCCAAAGCGCAGTTCCTCGCACCCGATCGCAGCCTGTCTCAAAGCGCGTGCGCGGCCTTTGTTGCGGTTCTACATTCCCTTCACCCGCTCATCTTGAGCGGCGTTTTAAGGAGAAACCCGATGACCTACCTCACCCAGCACGCCCATCAAGTGATTGCCCTTGTATTGGCTGTTGTCATTACGGCTGGCATTCAAGGCAGCCTGTTGGCAGGGTTTGAGCAAATGGCCAGTGCGGCGCCCGCACCCGTGGTGGTGGCCAGTTGCGAGTAGCTCAGCAGGCCGCATGTCCATGGGGCCGATGCGCGATAACAGGTTCCTCTAAGATCAGTCTCTTCAGACATTCTCCAGAGGAGCGACCTAGATGCGCGCATCGTTCAGATTATTGGCCACCGTATTGACCCTTAGCCTGGTGGCAGGGGCCCCGTCCGCGGTGATGGCGCAGCCACTGCCCAACGGCATGAACCGGGTGACCTCGGTGGAAGGCGTTGACGAGTACCGCCTGGCCAATGGGCTGCAAGTGCTGCTTATTCAGGACGACAGCAAGCCGACCACCACCGTCAATGTCACCTACCGCGTGGGCAGCAAGCATGAGAACTATGGCGAAACCGGCATGGCGCACCTGCTGGAGCACTTGTTGTTCAAGGGCTCGCCGGGCTACAGCAAGGTGTGGGCCGAATTCACCAAACGCGGCTTGCGTGCCAACGGCACCACCTGGCTGGACCGCACCAACTACTTTGCCAGTTTCTCGGCCAACGAGGAAAACCTGCAGTGGTACCTGGCCTGGCAGGCCGATGCCATGGTCAACAGTTTTATTGCCCGCACAGACCTGGACACCGAAATGACCGTGGTGCGCAATGAGATGGAGCGTGGCGAGAACAACTCGGGGCGCGTGCTGTTTGAGCGCGTGCTGAGCAGCGCCTACCAGTGGCACAACTACGGCAAGAGCACCATTGGCGCGCGCACCGATGTGGAGGGCGTCAACATCGAGCGCCTGCAACAGTTCTACCGCACTTACTACCGCCCGTCCAACGCCACGGTGATCGTCACCGGCAAGTTTGACCCCGTCAAAGTGCGCCAATGGGTGGGTGAGTCATTTGGCCCACTCAAAAACCCCGAGACCCCGCTGCCGGTGCTCTACACCCTGGACCCGGTGCAGGATGGCGAAAAAAGCATCACTGTGCGCCGCGTGGGCGGCTCGCCCAGCCTGTACGCCGCCTACCATGTGCCACCGGGCGCACATCCCGACTTTGCCGCCATCTCCGCCCTGGGCCTGATTCTTGGAGATACCCCTTCGGGGCGCCTGCACACCCGCATCGTGGACAAGCAATTGGCCGCTGCCGCCTTCAGCTTTTCGCTCAGCCTGCAAGACCCTGGCTTGACCCTGATGGGCCTGGCGCTGGCTCCGGGACAAGATATGGACAAGGCGCGGGATGTGATGCTTGAAACCATTGAGTCCATTGGCACCGACCCCGTCACGCAGGCGGAGCTGGACCGCGCCAAGGCCAAGTTCTTGTCCGGCTGGGACCTGCGCTTCACCAACCCCGAGCAAGTGGGCGTCGCCCTGTCCGAATCGATTGCCCAAGGCGACTGGCGCCTGTTTTTTCTGGGTCGCGACACCATGCGCGACTTGAAACTCGCCGATGTCAACCGTGTAGCCACCCAGTATTTGCTGCGCGACAACCGCACTCTGGGCACCTATATTCCTACCGACAAACCCGTGCGCGCCCTGCCCCCGGCCACAGTGGATGTGGCAGCCCTGGTAAAAGACTACAAAGGTGACGCCGCTGCCGCGCAGACCGAGGCCTTTGACGCATCCCCCGCCAACATTGATCAGCGCACCCAAACCTCCACATTGCCCAACGGGATGAAGCTGGGCCTGCTGCCCAAGGGCGCACGCGGCCAAGTGGTGAGCGGCACCATCACGCTGCACTTTGGCGATGAGAAAAGCCTGTTGGGCCAGGACGGCATTGGCGGCGCCACAGCGGCCATGCTGAATAAAGGCACCCGCAGTTTGAGCCGTCAGCAAATCCAGGATCAGCTTGACCAGCTCAAGGCCCAGGTGAGCTTTGGCGGCGATGCCACCAAGGCCGTGGTGGGCATCAAAACCACCCGCGAGAACTTGCCTGGTGTCATTGCGCTGGTGGGCGACGTGCTGCGCAACGCCAGCTTTCCTGAGGCAGCTTTGGAGGAATACAAGCGCCAGGTGGTGTCGGCCATTGAAGAGCAACGCAAGGACCCCGAGGCCATCGTGGCCACCGAACTGGAACGCTATGGCAACCCCTACCCGAAGGGCGATGTTCGCTACGCAGCCACATTTGACGAGATGCTGGAGAACACCCGCAGCTTGACCGTGGCCCAGCTGCGGGCTTTTCACAGCAAGTTCTACGGCGCCCAGTTTGGCCAGGCCGCGTTTGTGGGCGATCTGGATGCCGACAAGGTCAAAGCCGCCATGAACACCGCGTTGGGAGACTTCAAGACAGCATCCAGCTACACCCGCGTGCCCAACCCGCTCATTGCAGCCCCAGCCCGACGCATGGTCTTCAAGACCCCGGACAAGCAAAACGCCTTCATGCAGGTGGAGCAGCCGCTGGCGGTGAACGACACCCACCCCGACTACGCGCCCCTGACCCTGGCCAATTTCATGCTAGGCCAGGGTGGCAGCTCTCGGCTATGGGTGCGCATTCGTGAAAAAGGCGGTCTGAGCTACGACGTGCGCAGCATGGTCAGCTGGAACACCGACGAGCCCCACAGCCCCTGGAAAGCCACCGCCATCTTTGCGCCACAAAACCGCGGCTTGGTCGAAAAAGCCTTCCGGGAAGAAGTGGCTCGCATGCTGAAAGACGGCTTTGACGAAAAGGAGCTGGCTGATGCCAAACAAAGCCAACTCAATTTCAGGCGTCTGTCCCGGGCGCAAGACGGCAACCTGGCCGGTGGCATCGCGGGCAACCTGAAGCTGGGGCGTACCTTCGCCATCTCCCAGAAGGTGGATGAACAGATTGCAGGTGCAACGCTGGAGCAGGTCAACGCGGCCATTCGCAAACACCTCAAGCCCGAGTCGTTTGTGTTTGGCTTTGGCGGAGATTTCAAGGACTGAGGCCTGCCAGCGGCCTATGCCGCCGTCATCTTCATGTCATCTTTTGCCATCAGAATGAATTGTCTTCAACGATTCATTCTCTAGATGCACAACGATTTCGAGACCTTGGTCGCAGCCTCAGGTCTGCGCTACACCCTCAAGGAAAGCGGTTCGCCGTTCGTGGGGATGGGTAGCTCAGGCGCCACGCTGAGCTGCATCAAATGCGGAAACCACAAATTGCGCACCCGGGGCGCCTTCAGGCGTTACCCCAGCGGGTTGATGTTCTTTTGCTTTGACTGCAAGCCCAAAGTGAACAGCTAACCGGGCTCGTTTTCGCAGACAGGCTTTCGGAACTGCCGGGGCGCACCTCGTCGGAGGAGCCCTGTGCAAAAATCGGCCATGCCTCACTTCCTCAAAGCTTATGGACTGCGCCTCATGGTGTGGTGCGTGCTATCCGCGATCGGGTGTGCACTCCTAGCGCGCCTGGAACTCGTCCAATTGCGCGAAGCCTTTGAGACCGATGCCCGGATCAGCCACCGCCTGCTCAGCCAGCGCGCCGTCCAGCATGAAGCGGTGCTGGCCACCCTGGCCCTGCTGCAGCCTGTGGCTCCCCAAAACGACGCGGACCCTGCCGAGCGGCGCCTGTCATCGGTGTACCCCCAGATTCTGAGCGTGCAGCGTCGCATCCCCGGCGCCCCCTGGCCCAGCGCCAGCCTGGACGAAGCGGAGAAGACCTCGCGCCAGACCCGGGCCGCTGCAACTGCCGATCTGGATTTCACGGGGGAACGCGGGCGATACCAGCTGGTGCTGGCGGCACAGCCCGCCAGCTACGCCTTGTTGATTGACGTCCACAGCACCATTCCCTGGAACGAGTGGTCCATGCCGGTGCAAAGCAGTCTGGTGCGTGTGACCCTTGAATCTGCTGGACAGACCTTTGTCATCCAACCCGGGCGTCTGGGCGAGCACGGTTGGCGCTATGAGTTTCGCAAACCGCTGGCCAGTGTGAGCCAACCCTTTGAGGTGGTGGCCCTGCGCCAGGTGGGCTGGCAAGAGCTGCCCTGGGGGCTGTTTTCCCTGTGGACGGTTGCAGCAGGCGGCATGCTGGTAGCCTGGTCAGCCTGGCAACGCCAGCGCAGTGAGCGCCGCCGCGCGGAGGAACTGCTGCGCGTGGGCCGGGTGGCCCGACTCAACACGCTGGGCGAACTGGCTGCCGGCATGGCCCATGAATTGAACCAGCCTCTGACGGCCATTCTGGCCAACACCCAAGCTGCCAAACGACTGCTGCAAGACGACCCGGAAGAGCTGCCCACTGCGCTGCAAGCCATGGACCAGGCCGTCGCCCAAGCCCACCGCGCCGCCGCTGTTCTTGGGCGCTTGCGACGCACGGTGGAGCGCCCCCACCGGCTGCAACTGCCCGGAGAATCGGTGGACCTTGAGCAGGCGGTGCGCAATGCGCTCTACTTGCTGGAGCCGGAATGCAAACGCCTGGCCATCACATCGGTCGTGCACACGGCGCAACCCACCCTGGTGCTGGCCGAACGCATTGCCCTGGAACAAATCGTGCACAACCTGCTCACCAATGCACTCCAGGCCCTGAGCGGGGTGCGCGCCAGCGAGCGG
>JAUXQA010000202.1 GCA_030683195.1 Rhodoferax sp.
CTATTGCTTAATAGGCTCTAAATAAATAGCAGCTAGCAAAAAAAATTGAAGGACTTGCTTTGAGCCAAACAAATTTGCAATCAGCGCCTCAGAGCGCTTTGGTGGTTGACGATGATGAATTCAGTCGTGAAATTTTGCGAAAGAATTTGCTGCAAATGGGGGTGGCCGAGGTCGCCCTGGCGAGCAATGGGCTCGATGGTGTGGCCGTGCTTGACCGGCTGGTGAACACACCAGACTTTTTGATTTGCGACATTTTTATGCCGGACATGGATGGCATCGAATTTATTGCCGAATTGAGCCGCCGGAACTACAGCGGAGGACTGATTTTGATGACCGGTGTGAACCTGGACATGCTCGATGTTGCTCTTGATATTGCGACCCTGCATGGTTTGAGGGTGTTGGGTTGTTTCACCAAGCCACTGAAAAGAGAGCTGTTGAGGCAGGCTCTGGGTTTGACCTCTCCCGATTGAGGGGCCGGCTCATGACTCAGGGTTGATGGATAGCGCCTGCAGCCTATCGGTCAATGTCACTTGCGGGCTATCCAGGTCTGACAGGCGCCGAGGCGTGGCCTTGGCCAGCTCCATCCACACCCAAAACGGTAGTTGGCTGATCGTTCTTTTAGGCGCCATCCGGGTGACCTCAAACTGGTTGTTTTGAAAAGTCATGACGCCGCACTCAATGGGTATTTCGTTCGCCTTGGCAATCGGGTGGCCCCTGTGATCACAGCCGAGCACGTACCAGCACTGACCACCCGCATCAAGGTAAGCCGCCCGCTTTTCAGGGCGCTTCAAATCCCCCAGAAGGTCAGCGCGGCTGACTTTGATTTCATGGACAACGGGCTCCAGGTAGTCCTGGCGGGAACTGTTGCGAATCGAGTACACGTCAGGCTGGCAAATTTTCCATTTGAGGTCGTGGGTATCGACGGCTGCGCCTGGCACCTTGGCACGCAGGCTCAGGCCGGTCCAGGCGATCCGGCCATCTCGCAGCATGGACTCGACCACTTTGTCCACCAGGGTCTCGTGTGCCGAGCGCGCCTGGCGGTTCACTTGCGTTGCACTGGCCAGATGCGCAATGCCAGCGTCTGTGACCCGCACCACAGCGTGACCACTGTCCGTGAAGACCCGCTCCAGCAATCCTGCCGCCAGCAAATCGATCTCCACCACGTCCTGATATGGCCAGCCCGCCGACCGGTAGACCTCGCGCAGCCGCTGGGCGTGAATCCGTTTGAGTGTTACCGGTGGATTACCCATGGTTCAGGCCCGCACCAGCGCCAGACCGTCCCAGTCTGTGGTGTAACCGGGGGTGCGTCGTTCCTGCCTCATGGTCCACTGTCGCTCGTCACCCGCCAGTCCGGCGCTGGCCAGCGCCACCGTGTTCCGGCCAAACCGCTGATTCACTGCATCCAGTGCCTGCATCAAGCGGCTGGCGCCAGAGTCAGCCACATCGTCTTCCAATGCCAATTCTTGTTGTACCAAGTTTGCAGGCCGCAGATCAAGCAGCATCACGCCTGCTTTGGCATAACGGAAACCAGGTCGAAAAATCGCCTGCAAGCCCAAAAGGGCTGCCTGGCTGATGTCACGGGTGTCGTTGGTCGGGCGCCTGAGCGGTACCACGGTGGAGCGTGAGTACTGCAGGTCTTGCGCCCGAAAGGGGCTGGTGCGGATGAACGTGAGGACTTGACCCGCATGGCCGTTTTGCAGCCGCAGTTTTTGTGCAGCCCGACCGGCAAACTCCGTTACCGCTTCCTGCAGTGCAGACAAGTCAAGCACCGCGTGGCCGAAACTGCGCGTGCAGGCAATCTCCTGTTTTGCTGGTGGCGCCTGCTCCAGGCCCATGCAGTCGGTGCCCTGCAGCTCACGCACGGTGCGCTCCAGCACCACGGACCAGCGGCGTTTGACCATGACAGGATCGAGTCGCGCCAGGTCCAGAACGGTGCGGATGCCCGCGTCTTTGAGTTGTGCACCGATGCGTCGGCCCACGCCCCAGACCTCGCCCACTTCGGTGGCCAGCATCAATGCATCCAGCTCCATGGGCTCCAAATCGCCAAGATTGCACACCTGGGCGTGCTGATCAGGGTAGCTGCCCGGTTTGCGCTCGGTGGTCTTGGCAATGTGGTTGGCCAGCTTGGCCAGGGTCTTGGTGGGGCCGATCCCGATGCCACAGGCAATGCCAATCCATTTGAGGATGCGGTGCCGGATTTTTCGGCTGCGCTCTGTCATGTCGCCGGTGATGCCGGTCAGGTCAATGAAGGATTCGTCAATGGAGTACACCTCCTGGCGATGCCCCAGCCCTGCGGCCAGACTCATCATGCGGTCGCTCATGTCGCCGTACAGCGCAAAGTTGGCCGACAAGGCGACCAGGCCGTCTGATTCCTCGAAATGGCGGATTTGAAACCAGGGCGCGCCCATCTTGATGCCGAGCGCCTTGGCCTCGTTTGATCTCGCAATTGCGCAGCCATCGTTGTTGGACAGCACCACCACCGGCCTGCCATTCAAACTGGGGCGAAATACCCGTTCACATGACACGTAAAAATTGTTGCCATCCACCAAGGCGTACATGAACTGTCCGATCAGGCTTTGAATTGCTTGATGGAGGCGACCACGACACCCCAAATCTCGACGGTTTGACCGTCGGCCGGGTTGATGTCCGGGAAGGTCACGTTCGCTGCTTTGAGTTTCATGCGGCCGGATCGCTGCCACAGGGTCTTGCAGACAAATTCCCCGTCCACCATGGCAATGACGATGTGGCCAGACCGCGCGGTGATGGCGCGGTCCACCAGTACGACGTCATTGTCAAAAATGCCGGCGTCTTTCATGGATTCACCGCGTACCCGCAGTAAAAATGTGGCCTGGGGGTGTTTGATCAACTGCGCCATCAAGTCCACCCGCTGCACGGCATGGTCGTCTGCGGGAGACGGAAAGCCCGCAGCCACCCGGCACGGCAACACACTGACCAGGGTCGGGATCAGTGAGAGGGCGATGGGATGGTTTTGAGAGATGGTGGCGAGGCTCATTGGATACTGCTTTTTTATACAGTATATGGCAAGACCTCAATGATCTGCTTCAAGTTGCCCAATGTATGAGCATGCTTCGCAAGCCCAAAGCCAGAGCGGCTTTGGGGGCTAATTCAGACAGCAAACCGCTGGATCTTCCATCGGCTTGCGTTTTCGTCGGGTCACTCCAGCTTGGCGCCCGACTGCTTGACGAGTTTTTCCCAGATGGGCATGTCCCGCTTGTAGCTGGCGGCAAAGGCCTCCGGGGTGCCGGCGGTCACGCTGAAGCCCATGGCCGAAATACGGTCAGCGATCTCTTGCGTTTCGCATATGGACTGAACCTCCTGGGAGATGCGCTGGATGATGTCTTTGGGGGTGTTGGCCGGTGCGGCCATGCCGACCCAGCCGGCAATGCTGTAGACCTCGTCTTTCAAGCCCTGTTCATTTAGGGTCGGTACGTTGGGCAGCGCGTTCATGCGTTTGAGGCCGGTGACCCCGATGACTTTGAGCCGGCCGGCCTCAATGTGGGGCTTGGAGCCTGCTGCGCTGGCATAGGACAGTTGCAGTTGGCCGCCGATCAAATCCTGCAGCATGGGGGCTTCGCCCTTGTAGGCAATGTGCACCATGTCGGCTTGCTGCGTCAGGCTCATGTGCGAGCCGGCCAGGTGGGCATAGGAGCCCACGCCCCACGAGCCGTAAGACAGTTTCTTCTTGTTGTTGGCAATGTACTGGAGCAGCTCCGGGCCATTGTTGGCCGTCACGCTGGGGTGCACCACTAAAGTCACGGGAGCCGAAGCAATATGGGACACCAGTGCCAGGTCACGCTGGGCGTTGTAGGGCAGCTTTTCGTACAAAAACTGATTGGTCATGAGGGAGTTACTCAAGGACAGCACAAAGGTGTAGCCGTCGGGCGCGGCCTTGGCC
>JAUXQA010000205.1 GCA_030683195.1 Rhodoferax sp.
CGGCGTTTGAGGTGGGCACCCGTCAGTTCGGCTTGCTGATCATGCGCCTGACCCTGCTGCTGGTGCTGTTCACCCTGCTGGTCAATGTGGCCTTGCACCGGCCGCTGCTGGAGTCGTTCCTGTTTGCCGTGGCGCTGGCGGTGGGGCTCACGCCCGAGTTGCTGCCGATGGTGGTGTCGGTCACGCTCACCCGTGGCGCGCTGCGCATGGCCCTGCTCAAGGTGATCGTCAAGCGCCCCTCGGCCATTCAGGACATGGGCGCCATGGACGTGCTGTGTACCGACAAAACCGGCACGCTGACTGAAGCCAAAATCAAACTGGAGCGCCATGTGGATGCCAGCGGGCAAGACAACCCGCAGGTGCTGGCGCTGGCCTACCTCAACAGCTACTTTGAAAGCGGCCTCAAAAGCCCGCTGGACGATGCGATCCTGGCGCACGAGGACATGGATGTCTCAGGGTGGACCAAAATTGACGAAGTGCCGTTTGACTTTGAGCGCCGCCGTGTGTCAGTGCTGGTGGAGCGGGCGGGCGTACGCCGTTTGGTGGTCAAGGGCGCCCCCGAAGACGTGCTGCGCCTGTGCACGCACTACCAAGCCTCCACCGGGGAGACCGCGTTGCTGGATGACGCAGCGCAGGCGCGCATCAATGCCTTGTTTGACAGTTTGGGCGAGGAGGGCTTCAGGGTGCTGGGCATCGCCTGGCGTGATGTGGCCATTGACCACCCGCATGCGGTGGTGTCGGACGAGAGTGAACTGGTCTTTGCCGGTTTTGCTGCCTTTTTGGACCCACCCAAAGCCAGTGCAGGGCAAGCCCTGAAGGCCATGGCGGCCAGCGGTGTGGATGTGAAAATTGTGACCGGCGATAACGAGCGGGTCACGCGCCATGTGTGCACCCAGCTCGGCGTGACTATTGCCGGTGTGCTGACAGGCACCGAGGTGGCAGCCCTGGACGACGACGCCTTGCGTGCGCGGGTAGAGAGCGTCAACCTGTTTTGCCGAGTCAATCCGGCGCAAAAAAACCGCATTATTCTGGCCTTGAAGGCGCGCGGCCATGTGGTGGGTTACTTGGGCGACGGCATCAACGACGCACCTTCGCTGCACACGGCCGACGTGGGGGTTTCCGTGGAAGGTGGGGTGGATGTAGCCAAGCAGGCGGCCGCCATGATTCTGCTGGAAAACGACCTGATGGTGTTGCACCAAGGAATTCTGGAAGGCCGGCGCACCTTTGGCAACGTCATGAAGTACATCATGATGGCCACCAGCTCCAACTTTGGCAACATGTTCAGCATGGCGGCTGCCACCCTGTTTTTGCCGTTCTTGCCCATGCTACCGTTGCAGATTTTGCTCAATAACCTGTTGTACGACGTGTCCGAGATCACGCTGCCCCTGGATAACGTGGACGCTGAAGACCTGTCAAGCCCCAGGCGGTGGGACATGGGGTTCATTCGCAACTTCATGCTGACCATTGGGCCTGTCAGTTCGGTGTTTGATTTTTTGACGTTTTACGCGCTGCTAACGTTGTTTGGTGCGCAGGAGTCGCTGTTTCGCACCGGCTGGTTCGTGGAGTCGATTGCCACGCAGGTGCTGGTGATTTTTGTCATTCGCACCCAGCGAAATCCGCTGCGCAGCCATCCCAACCGCTGGCTGGTGTTGACCTCCCTGACGGTGGTGGTGCTTGCGATGGCGTTGCCGTTTACCGGGCTGGCACCGTACCTGGGGTTTGAGCCGCTGCCGCTGGAATTTTTTGGACTGCTCAGCGTCTTGCTGGTGCTGTATTTGGGTGCTGTGCAAGGAGCAAAGCAATGGTTTTACAAACGTCAGATGAGGGCCTGAACGCGACCGAGGCGGCGCAGCGCCTGCGGGAGGACGGCCCCAATAACCTGCCCGGTGATCAGCGGCGCAATGGGTGGTTCATAGCCCGGGACACCCTGGCCGAGCCGATGTTCCTGCTGCTGCTGGCAGCAGGGGTGCTCTATGTCGTTTTGGGCGACCTTCAGGAGGGGCTGATTTTGTTTGGCTTTGTGCTCCTGGTGCTCGCCCTGACGCTTTACCAGGAGGGAAAGACCGAGCATGCACTGGCCGCGCTGCGCGATCTGAGCAGCCCACGCGCGCTGGTGCTGCGCGGCGGGCAGCCCGTGCGCATTGCCGGCCATGATGTGGTGCGTGGCGACCTGCTGGTGCTGGCTGAGGGCGACCGCATAGCGGCAGATGCGGTCTTGATCAGCGGCACAGAGGTGCAGGTGGACGAATCCCTCTTGACTGGCGAGCCAGTACCCGTGGATAAGGCCGTCAGCACCGGGCCTGCCGATGTCGATGCCCACCCCGCAGCGGCCCGGCCGGGGGGAGATGGTCAATCCACCTTGTTCTCAGGCACCCTGCTGGTCAGGGGCCATGGGCTGGCGCGGGTGACGGCCACCGGCGCACGCAGTGAAATCGGCCGCATTGGTGCCGCGCTGCAGACGCTCACCGCTGAGCCTTCGCCGCTCAAAAAGCAGACGTCCCGATTGGTCCAGGTCTTGGCGGTGATGGCGTTGGTGACCAGTTTTTTGCTGGTGCTGGCCTATGGTTTGCTGCGCGGTGACTGGCTGGCTGCGCTGCTGGCCGGCATTGCACTCGCCATGGCCATGCTGCCTCAGGAATTTACCGTGGTGCTGACGGTGATTCCTGCTTTAGGGGCCTGGCGTCTGTCCCGGCAAAACGTGCTTACGCGGCGCATTGCCGCCATCGAGACCTTGGGCGCGACATCGGTGCTGTGTGTGGACAAGACCGGCACGCTGACTGAAAACCGCATGACCGTGGCGCACCTGTACGCCGAGGCTCCTTCGCCCCGGGGCGCGGAGCCCCAGTCTGTGGGCGAACACCTGACCATCGATTACACCGACGGCAGCGATTTGCCAGAGGTTTTTCACACACTGGTGGAGTTCTCGATTCTGGCCAGCGTGACCGACCCGTTTGACCCGATGGAGAAGGCTTTTCACCGGCTTGGTCAGCATTTTTTGAAGGACACCGAGCATTTGCATCGGGACTGGACCTTGATGCAGGCCTATGGCCTCACCCCCGAGCTGCGCGCCATGTCCCACGTCTGGCGGGCGGTGGACGGGGAGGCGCATGTGGTGGCGGCCAAGGGGGCGCCGGAGGCCATCATTGACCTGTGCCATCTGGAGACGGCGGCGCAAGGTCGCATTGCCAACGCGGTGGACTTCATGGCCGCACAGGGTTTGCGCGTGCTGGGTGTGGCCCGGGCGCGCTTTGAGGGGGAAAACTGGCCCGCTATCGAGCACGACTTCGAGTTTCGGTTTGTGGGTCTGTTGGGGCTGGCTGATCCGCTGCGCCCTGAAATTCCCGAGGCGGTGGCCCAAAGCCGCCGTGCCGGCATTCGCGTAGTGATGATCACCGGCGATTACCCCGCGACTGCCCAAGCCATTGCCCGCCAGGCCGGGTTGGAGACCGGCCCACTGCCCGGTCTGCACAGCGGCCTGGCCCCCACGCTGTTGACTGGTGACGCCATGGCCGCCTTGAGCGATACGGAGCTGCAGGCCCGCATGCGCACCGTGAGCGTATGCGCCCGCATTGCCCCGGAGCAAAAACTTCGCATCGTGCAGGCCCTCAAGGCCCATGGCGAGATCGTGGCCATGACCGGGGACGGCGTGAATGATGCGCCCGCCCTCAAGGCCGCCCATGTGGGCGTGGCCATGGGCGGGCGCGGCACCGATGTGGCGCGCGAGGCAGCGTCTGTGGTGCTGCTGGACGATAACTTTGCCTCCATCGTGGGGGCGGTGCGGCTGGGCCGGCGCATTTTTGACAATTTGCGCAAGTCCATGTCTTACATCCTCGCGGTGCATGTGCCCATCGCCGGCATGGCCATTGCGCCGGTGCTGTTGGGGTGGCCGGTAGCCTTGTTCCCGCTGCACATCGCGTTTCTGGAACTGGTGATCGATCCGGCATGCTCCATGGTGTTTGAAAACGAGCCGTCCGAGGCGGACCTCATGACCCGTCCGCCACGTGATGCCAATGCGCCACTTTTTGCCGGCATGACGCTGGTCATGGCTTTGCTGCAAGGCCTGGGCGTACTGGGGGTGGTGCTGGGGGCTTATGCTTGGGGCGCCCGGTACTTGAATGAGGACGAGACACGTGCCTTTGCCTTTGCGGTGCTAGTCGCGGGGAACCTGGCTCTGATCTTCTCCAACCGTTCCCGGTCTGTCTCCTTGTGGGCCGCGTTGCGTGTGCCTAACCGCGCGCTCTGGATCGTGACCGGTGTGGCGCTGGGGTTCCTGGCGTTGGCGCTTTACTTGCCATGGCTGGCGGGGCTGTTCCGGTTTGAATTTTTGCCACTGCCCTATTTGGGGTTGGCGCTCGCCCTGGGCTTGCTCAGCGTGGTCTGGTTTGAGGCGATCAAATTCAGCCGCCGGCACAAACTGGCTTGAGCTTGTCGGGCGCTAGCAGTAGCGCAGGGGCTGAAATCAGCCCAGATGGTCGGTGCGTATCCGGGCCACTTTCTCCCGGCTGACCATGACCTTGATGTGGTCTGCGTTGATGGGCAGGCGGGTTGCGTATTGAGTGTCCCCGGTGTCGCGGTAGCTGTAACGGCTCAGCGGCATGCCAGCCGCGTCGATGATGCTTGCCACATGCGGCTGGTTGGCTTTGGCGCCTCTGGCAATGACCACGGCTTTTTCGCCATTGGCCAGTTGCACGTAGGTGCCAGGCGGGTAAAAGCCCACGGCTGCAGCCATGGCCGAGCCGAACTTTTCGGTGTCTTCGGCCGAGCCTGAAAGCAGCGCCTTGACGGCGCCCAAAGGAGAAATGGCCAGCCTGGTTTTCCGTGGTGCCATCTTCGCGACAAAGCTGTCGGCCATGCGCAAAATCCGCCGGGTGGTGAGGTTTCTGGCCAGTCCGTTGGACTCGTCCTGGTCATGGTGCCAATGCACGATGTCGAGCTGGTCCCGGTCCCATACGCCGAGAGAGCGCAAGATTTCATGGCTCTTGGGGGGGTGATCCTTGATGACTTGCCGCTGATGTTCGTTGGGTGCCACGCTCTGGCGCGCCAGCACGCCCTGGTCGCGCGCCATGCCGATGTTCATGGTCAACGCGCTCCTGAACAAGACCCGCCGGGTGTGTAGCGGCATGCCCAGCTTCTCTGAGGTGAGCTCGCACACCACGGCTGACAGCAGCGCGTGGGTAGCGCTGTAGCCCAGTGTCAAATCGGCCAGGGCCTGAAACAACACAAACAGGCACTCTTCGGGCTTGCTGTCCAGCAGTTCCAGTGCCCGGCGCTCAATGCCGGCCAACCTTGGCAAGGGGTGCAAGGCGGCGCTACCCTGGTAGAGGAGGCCCAGCAGGTTTTCCTGCAAGTCAAGCCAGCCGCCCTGGATCTCCCGGCTCACGGAGTAGTCGGCCAACGATATCTCTGCAGGCATGCGCGCTTGCGCAATAACGGCCAGCGCCACCCCATCGCGGATCAGGTTGCCGATCATCCGCTCGTAGCTGTTTTGCCAGGCATCGGCATCACCCTGGGTGATGGAGGCGCCGCGGGCCCGCAGCGTCTCCCGGTGGGTCTCATTCAATATCGCTTGCCCACGCTTGAGTAACAACATGCCACCCGGGGCCCATACATCTACGGGCACCGTCCGGGTGAGGTCAATCAGGTCCAAAGGAAGGGGGACGTACTTCATGACTCGGCCACCACCACCGGTACCCGGGCGGCCAGGGCGCACATCAGCTCATAGCCCACCGTGCCCGCGCTGTGCGCCACCTCGTCAATGCCCAACATGGTGCCGTTGGCGGCACGGCCCCACAGTGTGACCTCGCTGCCAAAGCCCGCCTGGATACCTGCTGCTGACACTGCGCTCAGGTCGACCGTGATCATGTCCATGCTCACGCGCCCAACCACGCGGGTGCGAGTGCCACTGACCAATATGGGCGTGCCGGTGGGGCACACACGCGGGTAGCCATCGGCATAGCCGCAGGCCACCACACCAATGCGCATGGGTTTGTCCGCCACAAAAAGCGAGCCATAGCCCACACTGTCGCCCGCTTCCAGTTCCTGCGTGGCGATGATTTTTGAGCTGAGGGTCATGCCGGGCTGCAAGTCCCAGTCCTGCGCACTGTGCTCGGGAAAGTCCGGGGAGCTCCCGTAGATGGCAACGCCGGGACGCACCCAGTCAGAGCTGGCAAAGCTGTCGGGGTGGTTACTGGCCTGGGTGGAGGTCAGGGGGTGGCGCAAGGTGGCAGCACTGTTGCTCAGCGACCGTTCGCCCGGCAGGTCCCGGGTCACTTGGGCAAACACGGCCATTTGTTCAGCAATGCCGCGTGTGCCGTCTGCATCACTGAAATGGGTCATCAACGAAATTTCGTCCACCTGGGGCAATGCGTTGAGTCGCGTCCAGGCAGCCCGGTAACGCTGGGGCGTGAAGCCGAGCCGGTTCATGCCCGAATTCATTTTCAGGAACACCCGGTGAGGCGCATGGGTTTTGTGGGTGGCCAGCATGTCGATCTGCTCATTGCAATGCACGGTGTGCCACAGGTCCAGGCGGGAGCACAGCTCCAGGTCGCGCAGTTCAAACACGCCTTCGAGCAGCAGAATCGGCCCGCGCCAGCCCAGGGCGCGCACCCTGCGGGCTTCTTCAAAATCCAGAAGGGCAAAGCCATCGGCCGCGCGCAGCCCTTCAAAGACGTGTTCAATGCCATGCCCGTAGGCGTTGGCCTTGACGATGGCCCAGACGCGGGCGTCTGGTGCGGCCTGGCGCGCGCGCGCAAGATTGTGATGAAGTGCCTCCGGATGAATGGTGGCTTGGATCGGACGGGGCATGGTACTTATATGGGCAATTGGCTGGATGAGGATTTTGACACTTCGGGAGCGTGCTATAACCCGTTACCCGTTGCAGACCCACAAAACAAAACCCTTCGCATCAGCCTGACTGGTGCGCGCACTGAGACAATGAAACGCGGCTTCTTTACCATCATGTCAGCGCAGTTCTTCAGCTCACTGGCCGACAACGCCCTGTTCGTTGCAGCGGTGCAATTGCTCAGAACCAGCAAAGCGCCCGAGTGGCAGCAAGCGGCCCTGGTGCCCATGTTTGCCTTGTTTTATGTGATCCTGGCGCCTTTTGTGGGTGCCTTCGCAGATTCCATGCCCAAAGGCCGGGTCATGCTGACCAGCAACTTCATCAAAATTATTGGCTGTCTGATGATGCTTTTTGGCAGCCACCCCTTATTGGCTTACGCCATTGTGGGTTTGGGCGCTGCGGCCTACTCACCCGCCAAATACGGCATTCTCACCGAGCTGCTTCCGGCCTCCCAGTTGGTCAAGGCCAATGGCTGGATCGAAGGACTGACGATTGCCTCCATCATCTTGGGCGTTTTGCTCGGTGGTCAACTGGTGGGCTCTGTTTTGTCACCCTGGCTCCTGGGCATTGACTTGCCTTTTATTTCCACCGGAGTGGACACACCGCCGGAGGCGGCCATCAGTGTCTTGATCTTTGTCTATTTCCTGGCAGCCTGGTTCAACGCCCATATTCCACTGACAGGCGTTGAGATGCGTGCCATGCCCAAGCGGCTTTTCACTTTGTTGCCGGATTTTTGGGCCTGCAACAACCGCTTGTGGCGTGACAAGCTGGGGCAAATTTCATTGGCTGCCACCACGTTGATTTGGGGTGTGGCCGGCAATTTGCGCTTTATTGTGCTGGCGTGGGCTGCAGCAGCGTTGGGTTACTCGGTTACGCAGGCCTCTGCCCTGCAAGGGGTGGTGGCCATTGGCATGGCAGTGGGTGCCGTGGTGGCGTCCGTGCGAATGAAACTTGAAGATGGTCCCCGGGTGATCACGCTGGGCATTGTGATGGGGATTTTGATTGTTTTACTCATCTTTATTGACAACGTCTGGGTGGCTGCGCCGTTTTTGATCATGCTGGGCGCTCTTGGTGGGTTTTTGGTGGTGCCCATGAATGCGCTGCTGCAGCACCGGGGCCACAACCTGATGGGGGCCGGCCGCTCCATTGCGGTTCAAAATTTCAATGAACAGGCGTGTATCTTGTTGCTGGGCGCGGCCTACAGTTTGTCTACCGGTATGGGTCTGCACACCTTTGCAGCCATTACGGCCTTTGGTGTGATCATTGCGGGTTTCATGTGGCTCATCAAACGCTGGTACGCCAGCAATCTGCTGCACCATCGCGGTGAGGTGGATCGTCTCATGACCATTGCCCGCAGCGACAATCTGCACGGCTGATTTTCTTTGCAGAAGAACGCGCTGCCAGCCTTGGCGCTGGTACTGAACGCCTTGGTTTGGGGTGTGTCCTGGTGGCCTTTCAGGGCACTTGAAGCCCGTGGCCTTCATCCTCTGTGGGCCACTGCGTTTATTTACCTCTTTGCCATGGTGTGCTTGCTGGCCTTCAGGCCGCAGGCCTGGCGCGGCTTTGCCCGGCACCCAACACTCTGGTGGTTGGTCTTGGCCGCGGGCCTGACCAATGTGGGCTTCAATTGGGCTGTGACGGTGGGCGACGTGGTGCGTGTGGTCTTGCTGTTTTACCTGATGCCGGCGTGGGTGGTGCTGCTGGCCTGGCCCCTGTTGGGAGAAAAACCGACAGCAGGCTCGCTCTTGCGCCTGGTGCTGGCGTTGGCTGGCGTGGTCATCGTGCTTAAAACGCCGAACTCGCCATGGCCTGTGCCGGAGAGTCTGGCCGACTGGCTCGCCCTGATGGGCGGCTTCAGCTTTGCGCTGACCAACATTTTGCTGCGTCGCCTGAACCAGACGCCCGACGACTCGCGCATGTTGGCCATGTTTGGCGGCGGTGCGGTCATGGCCACGCTGGCAGCTTTGGCGGGGATGGGCTTGAGCGCAGTCACTGGCGTGCCTGCACCGGGCCCGGGTTGGGTCGGTTTGGTTTTGCTCATCAGCCTGGCTTTTTTGGCGGGCAACCTGGCCTTGCAATATGGCGCCGCGCGTTTGCGTGCCAGCTCGACCTCGCTCATCATGTTGTCCGAGGTGGTGTTTGCCAGTGTCTCGGCCGTGTTGTTGGGCGCGGGCGAGTTAACCGGTCGTACAGTGGCGGGCGGGTGTTTGATTTTGCTCGCGTCGTTGTTGTCGGTGGTGTCGTTTCGTTCGACGGCGCCACCGGTTGAGGGCCGCGCCGGACCGGTTTGAGCTTGCCCGCACGCCAGGCCGGGACACTGCGGAGGTGACACACTTCTCTTTTATTCTAGATAAGGAGATTCCTCATGAGCACCGTGTACGACTTCGAAGCCCTGCAAATCAATGGCCAACCTGTTCAATTGAGTGAGTTCAAGGGAAAGGCCCTGTTGATTGTCAACACCGCCAGTGCCTGCGGCTTTACGCCGCAATTTGCCGGGCTGGAGGTGTTGCACGAGACCTATGGTCCCAAGGGGCTGGTGGTGCTGGGTTTTCCGTGCAACCAGTTTGGGTCGCAGGACAAGGGGTCGAACGACGAGATTGCCGGTTTCTGCCAGGTCAATTACGGCGTCACCTTCCCCATGATGGCCAAGATTGACGTGAATGGTGCTCAAGCTCATCCGCTCTACCAGTGGCTCGCCGGCGAAGCACCGGGCCTGCTGGGCACCAAAGCCATCAAATGGAACTTCACCAAATTTTTGGTAGGCAAGGACGGCGCCGTGCTCAAGCGTTATGCGCCAACCGATACGCCCGCGAGCCTGGCGAAAGACATCGAGGCCGCACTGGCCGCCTGAGTTCCGCAGATCACTCCGTCGGCAGAACCCGGCTGCATCACTTGATCCAGGGCAAGCGAAACAGATGCAGCGTGGGCGATGGCTTCGTGATCCTGTCGTCAAAGGCATGGTTGAGCGCACCCACCGACTTCAGGATACGTTGCACATAGGCCCGTGTCTCCAGATAGGGTGGTACGCCACGGTGGCGTTCAACCGCACCTTCCCCGGCGTTGTAGGCCGCGGCCACCAGTGCTATATCCCCTTGGAAATAAGCCAGGAGCCAGCGCAGATAGGTGAGCCCGCCCCGGATGTTTTGGGCCGGGTCAAACGGGTTGCCGACCCGGAATCGATCGCTGGTGGCCGGGATGAGTTGCATCAGCCCCTGGGCGTTTTTGGGTGACAAAGCCAAGCTGTTGAAGTTGGATTCAGCAGCCATGATCGCCAACGCCAGTTGCGGCTCCACTTGATACTGAGGTGCCATTTTCATGACCAGATCAAAAATCTTGCGGGGTGCAATCACCTCATAGTTCACCCGGGGCCGGCTTTCCTGCGGTGCCATCTCTACGGGGGGCGGGGATGGCGGTTCGGGGGGGCGCATGCACTCGGGAACTTCGGGCGTGGGCGCGCCCACGATGTGGAGCATGCGCTGGGCTGCGGCCAAACCCTGCTGGGCTGCCGCCTGAAAAAAGAAGGCAGCGGTGGCATCGTTGCGCGCCATCCCGCGGCCGTTGGCATGCATCCAGCCCAGGTTGTACTGAGCCTGTGCATCGCCTTCACGCGCC
>JAUXQA010000214.1 GCA_030683195.1 Rhodoferax sp.
CACCGCCCGCCTCAAGGCGCAAAGCCTGCTGACCGAGGATGAGTTTCTCGCCCTGGATGCAGCAGCTCAGCAGGAGGTTGACGCGGCCGTGGCGTTTGCAGAAGCCTCGCCTTGGGAGCCGGTAGAGCATTTGCTGCACGACGTGCACACCCCGGCAGGAGCCGTCTGATGGGCCGGCGCATCAGCTACCGCGAGGCGCTGCGCGAAGGACTGCGAGAGGCCCTGCAAGCAGACCCTCGCGTTTTTTTGATGGGCGAGGACGTGGGGTTTTATGGCGGTACCTATGCCGTGTCCAAAGGGCTGCTGGAAGAATTTGGACCCGAACGCATTCGGGACACCCCGCTGTCCGAGTTGGCATTTGTGGGTGCGGGCGTGGGCGCCGCACTGGGGGGCATGCGCCCGATTGTGGAAATCATGACGGTCAACTTCAGCCTGCTCGCGCTGGACCCCATCGTCAATACGGCGGCCATGCTGCGCCACATGTCGGGCGGGCAATTCTCGGTACCCCTGGTGATCCGCATGGCCACCGGCGCCGGGCGGCAGGTGGCGGCCCAGCACTCCAACAGTTTTGAGAACTGGTATGCGCACGTGCCAGGCCTGCGCGTGCTGGCCCCCGCCACCGTGACCGATGCCCGCGGCATGCTGACCCTGGCGCTGGCCGACCCCGACCCGGTGCTGATCTTCGAGCACGCGCAGCTTTACAACAGTGAGGGCGAACTGAACGACACCGACGTGGTGGATCTGTGCAGTGCCCAAGTGCGTCGCACCGGCACCGAGGTGAGCCTGATCACCTATGGCGGCTGCCTGCCCAAAGCGCTGGAGGCCGCGGAGACTCTGGCGGGCCAGGGCATTTCAGTCGAGGTGATTGACCTGCGGGTGCTGCGCCCGCTGGATGACGCCTCCATCATGGCCTCGGTGCGCAAGTGCCGGCGGGCCGTGGTGGTGAGTGAGGGCTGGCGCTCCGGCAGCATGGCTGCCGAGGTGATAGCGCGCATCAGCGAGCAGGCGTTTTTTGACCTGGACGCCCCGCTGGCGCGGGTGTGCAGCGAGGAGGTGCCGATTCCCTACCCGCGCCACCTGGAAGAAGCGGCCCTCCCCCAAGCCCACAAGATTGTGGCTGCCGTGCAGGCCCTGCTCGGGCACACGCCGTGATCGACTTCAAGTTGCCCTCGCTGGGCGCCGACATGGACTCGGGCACGCTGCTGACCTGGCAGGTCAAGCCTGGTGACACCGTCAAGCGCGGCCAAGTGGTGCCGGTGGTCGACACCTCCAAGGCTGCGGTGGACGTGGAGA
>JAUXQA010000223.1 GCA_030683195.1 Rhodoferax sp.
CGCCAACCAACGGGTGTCGCCACACACAGCTCGGGCAAAGGGGTCAAGCAGGAGTCTTTTAGGGTTAAATCGGCTTCCAGCCGGCGATTTATATGATCCATGGGCACGAAAACCATAGCATTGCCCCGCACCCAGGCTGGCAACAAGGCCGTGCCAGACGCCCTCGGTGCAGGCGGGCAAATCAAAACTTGCGATTTCCAGATCGCCTTGAGCGTCGAACAAGCACAACTCCATGCGCTCCGCATAACGTGAATAGACCGCAAAATTCACCCCACTGACACCGCCTTGGACGCTGCAAGAAGCTCCCAATGGCCAAGACTGGCCAGGGTCGCATGACAGCACAGAAGGGTTGGCAGTCGCCATGGCTCAAGATGCCTGGTCAGGCTCCAGCCACAGCACACCCAAAGGCGGCAGGCTCATTACCACCGAAGCCGGCTGGCCTTGCCAGGGCAGCGGCTCAGCCATCATTCTGGCGGCATCAAGAGGCGGGTGCACCTTGTCAGGCCCGACCCCGCTGCCACCATACTGTGTTGAATCCGTATTGAGCACGGCATGCCACCCGCCCCCTTGTGGCACGCCGAGGCGATAACCATGTCGCACTACCGGGGTCAGATTGCAGACCACGACCATCTGTTGTTTCGCCGAATGTCCAAAGCGCACAAAGCTGAAAATGGAATGAGCCCGGTCACTCACCTCAATCCAGCCAAATCCGCCGGGCTCATCGTCGCGGGCATGCAATGCCGGACGACCGCGGTAGAGGTGGTTGAGATCGCGTACCAAGCGCTGAATGCCTGCGTGATCGGGGTTATCCAGCAGACCCCAATCCAGCTCGGCCTCATGACTCCATTCCCGCCCTTGAGCCAACTCACTGCCCATGAAGAGCAGCTTTCGGCCCGGCTGCGCGTACATCAGCGCATACAACGCCCGCAAGTTGGCCCGCTTCTGCCAAGCGTCACCCCACATCTTGGCGTACAAGGAGCCCTTGCCATGCACGACTTCATCGTGGGACAGGGCCAACACAAAGTGCTCGCTGTAGGCGTACATCAGGGCAAAGGTAATTTGGTCGTGGTGGTGGGATCGATGGACCGGATCAAGTCCAAAATAGGCCAGGGTGTCGTGCATCCAGCCCAGATTCCATTTGTAGTTGAACCCCAGCCCGCCGGTCCAGGGCGGCGCCGTGACACCGGGGTAAGCCGTGGATTCTTCTGCCACGGTGACCGCGCCTGGCGCCTCCTGCCCCAGAACGCGGTTGACCTCCCGCAAGAACTCGATGGCCTCGTAGTTCTCACGTCCCCCATCACGGTTGGGAATCCACTCACCCTCCGAACGGCTGTAGTCCCGGTACAGCATGGAGGCGACGGCATCCACCCGGAGACCGTCGATGCCGTAGCGTTCGATCCAAAAAAGCGCGTTGCCGATCAAAAAATTACGCACCTCATGGCGGCTGTAGTTGTAGATCAGCGTGTGCCAATCCCGGTGAAAACCTTCGCGTGGGTCCTCATGTTCATACAAGGGCGTGCCATCAAAACGCGCCAAGGCGTAGGCATCATCGGGAAAATGAGCGGGAACCCAGTCCAGCAGCACTTTCAGGCCTGCTGCATGGGCAGATTCGACAAAGTCCCGAAAAGATTCAGGGCTGCCGTAGCGGGCGCTCGGCGCGTAAAGACCGGTCGGCTGGTAGCCCCAGGATCCATAAAAAGGATGCTCGCTGACAGGCATCAACTCCAGATGGGTAAAGCCCATGTCCACAACATACGGAATCAGGGTGCGGGCAAGATGAGTCCAGTCCGGCAAGTTGCCCTCAGGACGCCGCCATGACCCCACATGGACCTCATAAATGCTGATGGGCGCAGCCAAGGCATGAGCGCCCGCGCGCTGACCCGGCGGCAGCACCACAGGTTCAGGCAGGCGCATCACGATGGCGGCGTGGCCACCGCCCTGCTCGGTGCGCAGGGCATAAGGATCGGTCTTGAAAACAAGCGAACCGCCGGTCCCTGTAACGGCAAACTTGTACAGCGCACCGACAGCGACACCCGGAACGAACAACTCCCACACACCACTGCGGGTGTGTTGCTGCATCACATGCTGGCTGGAGTCCCAATGATTGAAGTCGCCGACGACCGCCACTTGGCGGGCATTGGGCGCCCACGCGGCAAAAGCTGTACCACCCATGCCATGCCGACTGCAGGGGTGAGCCCCCAGCTTGCTCCATGGCCGCAAATGCTTGCCAGAGGCGAGTAGCCAAAGGTCAGTCGCGCCCAGCCAGGGTTCCGTCAGAAGAGTGTCTGCAGTAGTTGTCGACATGGCGCAAAAGCACCGTTGGTATTAAAAAAACATATCGCGCATCTAAGCTTGTCTGGCCCGGGATGCCATCCAGACAAGCAGTAAAACGGGAAGCCCCAAAAGGGCGGTTCCCACAAAAAAATAGGAATACCCAAAAGCGTCCACATACCGCCCCGAATAACCGGCAAGGAATTTCGGAAGCAGCAGCATCATGGAACTGAATATGGCGTATTGCGTGGCGGAGTAATTGATATTTGTCAACCCAGAGAGGTAAGCAATGAACGCCGCAGAGGCAATACCGCTGGCCAGGTTGTCGGCCGAAATCACAATAATCAGCGCTGTGACGTCATGGCCACGCAAGCTCAGGCCCGCAAACAGCAAATTTGTCGCCGCGCTCAGCACCGCCCCCAGCATCAGAACACGCATGACACCGAACCGCATGGACAGAACACCCCCCACAAACGCACCCACCAGCGTCATGATCACGCCATACACCTTGGTTACGCCCGCGACTTCGTCTTTGGTGAAACCCATGTCTACATAGAAAGGGTTGGCCATGATGCCCATGACCACATCACTGATGCGATACAGCGCAATCAGACTCAATATGAGCAGTGCTTGTTTGCCATATCGATTGAGAAAGTCTGCAAAGGGCTCTATCAAAGCACCCCGCAACCATTGGGCTGCATTCTTGGCCGCAGGCATAGCCAAGCGGACGGGCTCCGGGGAAAGCAATACGGTCAGCATGCCAGGCAACATGCTGGCGGCCATCGCCAGGTAGGCCACCTGCCAGGCGCCATGCTGATACCCCGCCAGTCCCGTCACTTCGGCCCGGGCAGCCAACCACAGCACACCGGCCCCCGCCCAAATCATGGCCAGGCGGTAGCCCGTCTGGTAAGACGCAGCCAGTGCCGCTTGACGGTCGGTCTCTGCAGACTCGATCCGAAAGGCGTCCAGCGCGATATCTTGCGTGGCTGAGCCAAAAGCGACCGCCAAGGCACCCCAGACCACTGGCTGCAGGGCGACTTGAGGGTCATTGAAAGACATGGCGATCAAGCCGCCCGCCACAGCCAACTGAGCAAGCAACAGCCAACTGCGCCGGCGCCCGAGCCAGCGCGTGAGCACGGGAATGGGCATTCGGTCTACCAGCGGCGCCCACACCCATTTAAAGGCATAGGCCAGGCCCACCCAGCTTAAATAACCAATGGTGGTGCGGTCCACACCGGCCTCCCTCAGCCAGAAGCTCAAGGTGCCCAGGACCAGCAGCAAAGGGAGCCCCGCCGAGAACCCCAACATCAGCATTCGCAGGGTGGGAGGCTCAAGGTAGACCTTGAAAGTCTGAAGCCAGGTGGGTTTGATTTGGGGAGGGGCAGCGGAAATTGGGGTCATGCAAGGAATAATACGCGTAGCCTTCACCACTTTTAAGCCACGCCATGAACCTGCACCATCACTGCCCTGCCTGCATCCAGCGCCGCCCCTTGCTGCAGGGCATTGCTGCGCTGTTAACCCTTCCGAGCGCCACACTTCCATTCGTCCATGCGCGTGAAGGCGTCGATGTGGGCAATAACTCGGCCTTCAGCAAGCTGGTGTCTGCCGACAGTGTGGAGCGCTCTGCCGCCCAACAATATGCACAAATGCTGCAACAAGCGGCCGCCCAAGAGTCGCTGGGGGGCAAAGACCACCCCCAAGTGCGTCGCCTGCGCGCCATTGCCAGCAAGATCATTCCGTTCTCTTTGACTTGGAACCCGCGTGCAAGGGATTGGCGGTGGGAGATCAACCTGATTGGCAGTCAACAAATCAATGCCTTCTGCATGCCGGGTGGAAAGATTGCCTTCTACACCGGAATTCTGGAGCAACTCAAGCTGACTGACGATGAAGTCGCCTGCGTCATGGGGCACGAGATTGCACATGCGCTTCGCGAGCACGCGCGGGAACGCATGGGCAAAACAGCGGCCACCGGCATTGGCGCAAACCTGCTGGGCCAGGTTCTGGGCCTGGGCAGCGTGGGTCAATCAGTGACCAATTACGGCGCCCAGTTACTGACCTTGCAGTTCAGCCGGAGCGATGAATCAGAGGCTGACCTGGTCGGAATGGAACTGGCCGCACGCGCTGGCTATAACCCCAAGGCAGGAGTCTCGTTGTGGCAAAAAATGGGGGCAGCCAGCCGGGGTGCACCGCCCCAATGGCTATCGACACATCCCTCCGGGGGCACACGAATCGCCGACATTGAGCGAAACCTGCCCAAAGTAACACCGCTTTACGAGCGAACACTTGGGGGCTGACCAGTGCCGCACGCTATCTTTTGCGTAGAACTGTGACCGCGACAAGGCGCGCTAGTCAACACTCGACGTGAACGCAAAAAGGCTGACGAGCGGGTCTTGGTCAAGGGCTATTAATTGTCATTTATTGTCAAACCCAAGCAAATGGATTGCCAAACGACGGCCTAAATGGCTAGCTTACATTTTTATTTCCAAAAATGTAACGGGTTGAAATATGATTCTTTTTTACAATTTTTAAAAGGCAGCTGCAATGACAATTGTCAACTTGGAGAGCTATGTCAGAGGACAGCAAATTTCATTGCAATGGCTGCCTGTTTTACGCGCCATGGCAACGGAGATGTCCGAGCACTCTGAACCGTCGGACCTGCGGAATTTATTTTTCAAAATCGGCTGGCGATTTGGCAAAGACACCGAGCACTTTTTTGAAGGCGCAGATTCATTATCTCAACTGGAAGAAAGTCTCAATGACTTTTGGTCCCGAATCAATTGGGGCTGGGTCAACCTTGTTGAAGCCAAAGGTCATATCGAGATATCACATCAAGCGGCACCTCTTGCAGAAGCCTTCGGTGATGAAGCTCTAGGATGGAGCGTTGGTTTATTGGAAGGTTTCTACCAAAGTATCTTTAGCGTTCTTGGTGCAAACGAAACCATGATTTGCCGCAGCGTTGATGGCTCATGCTCGGGGATCAATGTCCAATTGCGCTTTGGACATCTCGCCAATTAATTGTCATCAGGACAACAGGTATGCCTCAAACAACAAATAGCTTCACCAATTTGTTCAGATCGTCCGGACAAAACGGCGCCGAACTTCGTCCTGCCAACAAATTTGGCTCAAACGGAGCAGAACAACGTTGGCCACTCCTCAAGGGCATGCCTCCGAAGGAGCCTCAGCCCACGCCAGCCTTGACTGCTCAAGAAATGCAGCATTGGCAGCCTGTCGAGTCGAGTCAACTGGCCAGACCAGCGACACCAAACACGCTTCCAGGACTGGGGGAACTATTGGCCCAGAGCCTCAAGCAAATGTCAGCGCGAGCAAGTGCCGAACCCAAGCCTCAAGTAAATTGCTCGCAACCCACTGTGGCAACACCACCGCAATCCGCTCAACTAGTTTCGATGGCCGACCACCCAGCGATGGCAATTGAGGAAAACCCGCCCGCAGCATTCCCAAAGATGGAAATAGTTGATGCTGGTATCACATTGGAGGCCATCTTGAAAAATAAAGAGCCAACAGTTGAACCAGTTGCGTTTAACACCGCGCCTGCTGACGACTCACTTAAAAGTGTATTTAGTCGGCTTGAAGGGAAAACAAAACAAACCGCATCATCGACAAGTGAAGTTAAAAAACCTTCATATTTAGGTCGGCTGGGAAAAAAATGACCGTTATTGGTGTTATCTCCATGAAGGGTGGCGTTGGTAAAACATCAACGACAGCCAACCTTGCTTTTGCTATGGCAGCACAACTCGGACGAGATCAGGTCACCGTGATTGATCTTGATCCCCAAAATGGTCTGCATTGGCATTTTGGCGTTGACAGCGAGAATGCCCGAGGCCTTTGCGAGCAGTCACTGAAACGCCTCGACTGGGCTGATGCAAGTTTGCCCAGCGAGTATGGTGTGAACTGCATCCCCTACGGAAGGGTCGCAGAGCAAGATCGTGAAGCATTTGAGCTACTTCTTGCCAATGAATCAAATTGGGTCAGAGATCAAATTCAAGGCGCAGGAATTAGTCGCAATGGCGTGGTTTTGATCGACACACCGCCCGGACCATCCATTTACCTGAAACAAGTGTTTGCCTGTGCAGATCTTGTGCTGATCGTTCTTTTAGCTGATGCTGGTTCCTACGCCACCATTCCAGCCATGGAGTCTTGGTTGGCTGAGATGTCTATCACCTACCCAAGTTCGCGCAGTATTTATGTAATAAATCAAGTTGATCGCAATGACTCGTTAAATCGCGATGTCGCTGAACTGCTACAACAACATCTTGGCAAACGGCTGGCACCGACACAGCTTCATCGCGATGAAGCTGTGGCAGAAGCCCTTGCAATGCAGCAACCCGTCTTGGTGTACGACCCGCATGGACAAGCCAGTCACGATTTGCGGCAACTTGCGGGCTGGGCCATCAGCACGTTAAAACGATGAGTCCAAAGCTGGTGCTAACGCTCTGGCGAGAGCGTTGGAAAAAAGATACGAGTTCGACGAGGAGGGTGCCCTACCTCCAAGGCAAGGTCAACGCCTGGGGAGATCAGCTGACGCGCAACAACGCATGGTCAACGCCCGTGATTGCATTGATGGCATCTATCTTCTGTCTGGCGATATTCCTATTCATTGCAGATGTTGCATTGACGACGCCAACCCAAATCCTGTTTTCAACCTGTTTGGCTGGCGCAGCACTGTATCTGCGTCGCTATGAAGGAGTGCTGGTCACTTTAATTTTGGCTGGCATGTCGTTGCTTGCATCGATTCGGTATCTCAATTGGCGCTTTAGCACCATATTCGACCAAGGTTATAGCCCGGCTTCGCTTTTGGCTCTCAGTCTGTGCCTGGCCGAGTTGTATCTCTGGATGAAGTTTGCCTTAAATTACCTCACAACAATCTGGCCTTTAAAGCAGGTTTCGGTGCCACTGCCCGACGATGCCGGTGAATGGTCGACAGTCGACGTTTTCATTGCAGTCCGCGGTCGCTCGCTTGAGGAGGTCCAGCACATTACCAGCGCTGCCTTGGCTCTTGAGTGGCCAGCAGCCAAGAAAATGATCTACTTACTTGGCGATCGACCTCAAGCGGAAATCAAAGAATTTGCAAGGAAGACAGGCGTCAACCACTTGATTCAGAACGTCACTCCCTATGACGAGGGAGGAATTCTCAATTGGGCTGCGTCACGGACAGAGGGATCACTGATCGCAGTATTCCAATGCGACCAGGCACCCAGCCCGAAGTTTTTAAAGAATGCGGCTGGGTGGTTTTTCAAAGACCCAAAACTGGGAATGATCCAGACGCCATGTCACCTTCTTGCGCCAAAGGCTTTGAATGTCTGCGAGGGTATTTTTTTGGGCGAGAAGCCTGCTTTTTCTTGTGCATTGATCAGGCGTGCAGCGCTCTCTGCGATCGACAAAGTTAACCCAAACACAGCCATCCAAGAAAAGTGGACACCTATTCAAGGGCGGGGCTATAGCAATTCTTTGATGGGGTTTACATCCACAAATATTTGGTGCTCTGAGGGTCTTGATAAGAGTCGAGAAGAAAAATCTAATCTGTCAAGTGAGCTATTTTTGGTTGACAACCCAACCTCCGAGTCGCCTTTGCTTTGGAAAAAGAGACTAAATTCTTTGCAAGAGTTTTTAAAATTCTACTTTTTTATTCCAAAGTTTATTTTGTTTACTGCACCACTTGCGTACATATTTAATATTGTCGATATCTTTCAGGCAACACCCTCGCTACTGCTTGCCTACTTTTTTCCTCACCTTGTTCACATCTACTTTTTAACTGGACGGCTTGAAAACAGGAACAGGTTAACAATTTGGGGGGATATAAAAGAAGTGACTCTTTCCTGGTATTTACTATTGCCCACTGCAGGATCTCTGCTGCGCACTGTACTGGGAAGAATTAAAAATCTATTTACTTCCACCAAGCAGGCTCAAAACATCTCCCTCGACTGGACTACTTCATGGTCTTATGGAATATTTATTGGTCTAAACCTGACTGGATTTATTTTCGGCGTTCAGCATGGATTAAACAACGGAAGACTTGAAAATCCGATGTATCTGCTGTGCCTGACTTGGATTCTCTGTAACGTCTTATTTTTAGCAGCTGCGCTTGCCATAAAAAAGGAATCTCTGTACCTCCAACTGCACACCGAGCAACAGTTGCGTCAGGAAGCCATGATTCAATTGCCATCGGGTCGAACCATAACCGGAATGACGGAAAACTTCCCCGATCTCTCACTCACAGTCAGTCTTCCGATAAGACCAAGGCTGGAGATTGGAACAATCATTGGTCTCTCGATATTCCGAGGTCAAGAAGAATTTTATTTTTCTGCCAAAGTGACAACCAATTGTGATCCGTGCTTTCGAATCACCATTTTAGAAAGCTCGCAAAGTTCCTATCACGCGTTGGGAACAATGGCGCTTTCGCGTGATGAGCATGGGTCCAAGTGGCTGCCAGGACGTGACGCTGACCAACCACTTCCCAAGTGGCTAAGCAAACCGTTGATGGCAGCATTCGGTAAAGTTTTTGTGTTTGCTGAAAAACTGGGGCTGCCTTCAAAGATGAATCCCTTGGCGAGCTGGATTAAATATTGGGAAAAAACAACATGAGTAGAAATCACAAATTACTGGGCAAGCCCATGACCTCAGTCACTGCGGCACTGGTGCTCGCCGTTGTCACAACTTTTTCTACGACTGACGTAGAGTCAAAGTCACAAACCTCCAAAACCTCCAAAACGACCAAAACCCAAGCTGGTGATGAGTCAATTATTGAAACAGGTAAGGGTGCCACTGATGGACGGCGTGTGGTCTCGCTTACATTCAAGGAAATGGGTGCGTGGTCAGCCGTCAATCTGCGTGGGGTTGACGCATCAAGAACTCTCAATTTCGCAATTCGTGCAGATGAGGTGGTGGTTGGCGCAAAGCTCAGACTCGGCTATGACTATTCCCCAGCTCTTATCCCAGAGTTGAGCCACTTGAGATTGCTGCTAAACGAGCGCATTGTGGCGACGGAAGGTTTGCCAAAAGACAAAGGAATGGCAAATTCCCGTGAAATCAATCTTGATCCCCGATTGTTTGCTGAACTCAACACCTTGCGTTTCAACCTAATTGGACATTACACACGTCAATGCGAGAACCCGTTCCACTCATCGTTGTGGCTCACGCTGAGCGACCTGAGCCGTCTGGAGTTGACCTTGGCGCCGGTGTCCAAAACAAACGATCTCAGGCATTTACCGGCACCGTTCTTCGACAAGCGGGAAAATATTCAGTTAAAGCTTCCTTTTGTATTTGCAGGCACACCTTCTTTCGGTGCACTTAAGGCAGCCGGGGTTGTGGCGTCTTGGTTTGGATTGCAAGCCAGTTACAGAGGTGCGCAATTTCCTGTGACTTTGAATGCGATACCTGATGGTAACGCCGTCGTTTTTATGCAGGCCAACGACAGCATTGACGGCATTACCGGCAAACCTGGTGCCACGGTTTCAATCCAGCCTCATCCCACTAACCCGCGCGCTAAATTGCTACTGGTAACGGGCAATACTGACGAAGAGTTCGCGCGCGCTGCGCGCAGCATCGCATTGATTGCGCCGACACTGACTGGGCAGATGGTGACCATCACCAAGGAAACCGAAGCGGCACCTCGCAAGCCCTATGACGCGCCAGCCTGGATACCCACCGACCGCCCCGTGCGATTTGGTGAGATAGCAAAGCTTGAGGAGCTTAGAGTTCAAGGCTACTACCCAGAAGTCGTTAGGCTAAATTATCGGGTATCTCCTGATGTTTTTTCTTGGCGCAGCCAAGGTACCCCGGTAAACCTCAAGTACAGGGCGACTCGTTTGCCGCTACACAAGAACTCCAGCCTGAATGTCAGTTTGAACACCAACTTCATTCAAACGCTTGCACTGAATGAACCGGAAAAGAGCGTCAGCGGCATCACTCCGCAGGCTACAACGGAAATAACGAAAAGTGGTTTGAAAGAGGAGTCGCTTTTTATACCGCCATATGCAACGCTGGGACGAGATCAACTCCAACTGAGCTATTTCTTTGACGTCATCAAAGAGCGGGAATGTGGTGACTTGCCACCAGACAATCTGCAGGCATCAATTGACGCCGAGTCAACAATTGACTTCAGTAGTTTTCCACACTTTGTCGCACTACCCAATCTCGCTTATTTTTCGAGTTTGGGTTTTCCATTCACACGAATGGCTGACTTATCCGAGACGGCCGTTGTCCTGCCTGAGAGGCCCAATGCCGATGAACTTGCTTTGTACTTAGCGCTTATGGGTCGCATGGGTGAAGCCACTGCCTACCCTGCACTGCGTCATGCAGTGATTTCTGCCTCAGACGTTGAGAAGATGTCTGCTCGTGACCTTATTGTTATCGGATCGGCATCAAGTCAGAGCCTGATGAGTAAATGGGCGAATCACCTGCCCATGGTTCAGGTCAACGGAGAGCGCCAAGTTCGGGAGCCCGATGACAAATGGTTTCCAGCATATCGCTGGGAACAAAAAGATGTTGTTTCAGCTGCATTGCCCAGGGGCAGCTTAGTGCTTACCGGTGGGGGAAATCTTGCTGCGGCAATGGCATTTGAATCCCCGCTCCAAGCGAAGAGAAGCGTAGTGTTCTTATTTGCAGACAAAGCTGCAGATTTGCGAAAAATCTCTGATGCTCTAATTGATCCTGAGCGAGTCCCGTCTATCCAAGGGGACTTCGCAGTGATCGACGATAAACTTATTGATCACGCCAAGGTCGGCTCAACCTATTACCTCGGATCTCTACCCAATCTCAGCAAGCTGCGCTGGTTTTTATCAGATCAACCCTGGCTACTCTCTATTCTCGGCCTGCTCCTTTGTATCGTAGCCGCAGCACTCGTTTATCGCCCTTTGCGGCGCCTGATAAGCAATCGCGCCAAAAGAGCCTCTTGAGTTTGCGACACGTGACATGAAAAACTCAGCTTTAATGGTGTTCGTTCCATGCCCTTTTGTTCAGCCAGTCTGGGCGGCAGATGACTTGATACCGTGCCAACTCGTAGATCAAGTACACATTTGGCAACAAAGAAATCAAAATGGCATTGCTGCTGAAATTTGGCGAGCCTTATCGTGAAGTGATCCCGAGCACGGCGAAACAATGGTCAACCTTGGCCTAATTGAGACGCAGGCCAGTAACCAGCAAGACGCAAAGAAATTGTTTGAACAAGTAATTCAGCAGAGGCCCAAGCCACTCGGTCCGACCGAGTTGGCTAGGGCATCGACAGCGGACACAAATGAAAATGAAAATACGCCGGTATGACAAAGCAAAAATGTGCGCCAAAAATCCTGCCATTGATCGGTAGTCGGAAAATAAAAGTTTCTACCGAAAGCAATAATTGTCCAACGCACATCGCTGGATTCCCTTCTTCTAAAAGCATGATCATCCGTACACAATATCCGTCGCTGCAGCTCCTTGGTGAGTATGACATTAAGAACAACCTATGCAAATAATCGCTTTTATTTCCGGAAAAGGGGGCGTAGGCAAGACGACTCTCGCCGTCAACGTAGCAGTGGCACTGGCACAGAGAAAAAAACGTGTTGTTTTAATTGACCTCGATCCACAGAATGCACAGCGACTGCACCTGGGAATGGACCCGGAAGAGTACTCCGGGCTGTCTCGCGAAGGCATAACACCGCAATCAATGTTTGACAGTCCTTTTGACGTCAAATTCATTCCTTTCGGTCGCGTAAGCGAAAGCGAACTGGTCGGTTTCGAAAATGAACTCAGGAAACATCCACATTGGGTATCGGATGGCGTCCACTCGCTTACGGCTGAAGCTTTCGACTTTGTCATCATCGACACGCCACCAGGCCCTAGCGTCTATTTGCGACAAGTTTTGATGGCCGCCCATCGGGCTTTGGTTGTTGTTTTGGCTGACGCTGCATCTTATGCAAGCATCTCAAAAATAGAGTCGCTGATTCAGGACTACACCAGTGACCGCTCTGACTTTAACGGGTCAAACATACTTATCAACCAGATGCCAACACAAGGAAAGTTGGCACACCAAGTGCGAACGGCGATATATGCGGATTATGGTGATCAGGTTGTCCCTGTGGCGATTCATAAAGACACGCGTGTTTCACAGGCCCTTGCTTTTGAACGTCCAGTTCTTCAATACGAACCCGGCTGTAAAGCAAGTCTAGATATCCAATATGTTGCGGATTGGCTAATTGAAAGTATAGAAATTTGATCTGCAGCAGACGTTAACCTATCAATTTAACTGAATCAAAGCTCGTAAAGTTTTTGTCTTAAAAAAAACTGATCATTTTTTAATCCAACAAAGGTCGCTACGGGAAATGCTTTCCTCTAAATAGAAGCTATGGTTTTCACATCCAATCTTTTCCTGTTCGTCTTTTTGCCAATTTTTTTGGCAACCTATTATTTAATTCCATTTCAAGCCAGATCAGCGCTTATTCTAATTTTCAGCTATATATTTTATGGTTGGTGGCGACCAGATTTCGCCATGCTGTTGGGTGCTGTAACAGTAGGGACCTATATTTTGACTCTCGTTATGGAGTCAGACAGATGGCAGTCACAACGGTTCAAGGTTCTGAGTGTGGGCGTCGTGCTGAATCTCTGTGCCTTGGGTTATTTCAAGTACTTTAATTTTGGCGTGGATAGTCTGAACGCAGTGCTTGTTTTCGCAGGACTATCACCATTCGAATATGCTCGCGTCATCTTGCCGATCGGGTTGTCGTTCTTCATCTTTCAGTCCATCAGCTATATGGTCGACGTGTATCGAGGCGATGCACCCAAAACAGAAAATCTTTTTGACTTTGCTGCCTTTATTTCATTTTTCCCTCAACTGGTTGCGGGTCCTGTCCTGCGCTACCAGCCCCTTGCAGACCAGTTCCGACACCGGGAGCACTCCTGGAAAATATTCAGCCAGGGTTGCCTGATCTTCATGGCCGGATTTTGCGGCAAGGTGCTGATTGCCGACCCTATGGCACCAATGGTCGATGCCGCTTTTTCAATCCATACACCCTCCTTGGCAGACGCTTGGATAGGTATCACTGCTTACACCATTCAACTGTTTTTTGACTTTAGCGGATATAGCACCATGGCCATCGGCCTGGGAATGATGGTCGGATTCATTTTTCCAATTAACTTTGATGATCCGTATACATCAGCGTCCATCACCGAGTTCTGGCGACGCTGGCATATGTCACTGTCCACTTGGCTTCGGGTCTATCTTTACGTTCCCCTTGGTGGCAATCGACTGGGTCGCGGCAGGACCTATATTAATTTGACACTGACAATGGTGCTAGGTGGCCTGTGGCATGGAGCAAACTGGACCTTTCTGGTGTGGGGTGCGTGGCATGGCGGCCTACTGGCACTGGAAAGATTCTGGCGAGAACGCCACCCGAACCCCAGCTTGCCCCGGCCGATTGCAGTCGCTTGGACGCTCTTGATGGTCATGATCGGCTGGGTATTCTTTCGCGCGGCTGATTTGGGAGCGGCTTTTAGAATGCTAGCAGGTATGGCAGGGATGTCCGGATGGAACCTGAGCCCAGACTTGGCTTGGCAAATTCCACCCGAACGTCTTTGGGTGATGCTTTTCGGTGGCGTGCTGGTATTTGTTTTGCCATGGCTACGACGTAAAACCGAGGGAAGGCTGCGAATTATCCTTATCCCGCTTTTTTTGTGGGCAGTTGCAACGCTTTCCTCTCAAGCATTCACTCCTTTTTTATACTTTCAGTTTTGAGGCCCGTATGACAACACTCACAAAACGGCCAACTGTAGAGGAATGGCTCGCCACTGCGACCATGATAGGCGTCATGCTGATTGGTTTTTGGCAAGCGACTGTCTCCCTCAATTCCCCTGCTGTCAAAGAAATCTCTGTGACACTTAGTTCTTTCCGAGAAGGCTCCCTCACTGGTTCACTAAGCAATCAATTGGACAAAAACCTGCCCATTCGCAGTGAGCTTATCGCTTGGGCAAACACTGGTCGCTACCTATTGATACAAGGAGCTGGAGACCAGGTAAGGGTGGGTAAAGACAACTGGCTCTTCTCAGTGGAAGAATTGCAATATTTCAAAGACGCGCAAGCACATCAGGTTGCCAGACTGGCGATTTTGAAGCGCGCTTCTGAAGCCCTCGAAGGCGAAGATATCAAATTGATCGTTGCGCTGGTCCCAGATAAGGCGAGGATGAATGAGCGCCAGTTATCGAATGGAACCTACCCCATTTGGTACAGCAGACGTTACGATGAGATCATCAAAAATCTGAATGAAAGTAGCGTGGCGGTAGTTGATCTCCAAAGCGCGTTGACATCTGACGCCAAGACACGGCCACTCTACTATCGAACAGACACACACTGGAACCAAGCCGGCGCCCAGCGCGCTGCAGATGCTGTTGCTAAGCGGATCATATCGATTGCGGCCGAGCTTCCCGCCAATGGATTTATGACTAAGTCCTACGAAGGCCCGATTCAAAAATCGGGTGATTTGATACGTATGATGGGCCTTGAGAAGATGCCCGACTGGGCCAGACCCCAACCGGATGTAGAAGTTACTGAGAGAACCATTAAATCGGGATCTGCGCCGACCGCAGGTCTCTTTGATGCTGTGAGCATACCCGTGGTGTTGCTTGGAACCTCGTATTCTCTTCGGGCCAACTTTCATGGTTATTTGCAAGAGGCTCTTGGAACTGAGGTTCTCAATGTGGCCCGAGACGGAGGAGGATTTATTCAATCGGCCAAAGACTATTTGGCAGATGAGTCATTCAAGACGTCCAAGCCGCGAGTCATCGTGTGGGAAATACCTGAGCGTATGTTCTCAGCGCCGTTAACTGACTTGGAGAAGAAGGATCTGCTCTTGTAAACGGCGGCAGTCTGAACATTGCTCAACTACTGCAATAAGCCTTCTGGCTGACGACAGACCTCTAGATTGTGTAGTTCAAACTTGTTGGTAATTCCGGGCAATATTTTGACTTTCGTATATCCGGCTCCATTTGAAGGCAGTGGAACCCTGAGTGCGTGGGCAAACTCATCACCGGCGACATTTACTGTAAAACGCTTGGTTTTCACGTCCGAACCCGATGCTTCAAATACCAAGGTCTTTGAGCCGGCGGTTACGGCTGTGGCCGAAAGGTAATCTAGGCGCTCAAGGGGCTTGTCAAAACTGAGCTCCAAATAATCACTGTCTGTGGTCGGTCCCGCACTAAGATTACTGGCCTTCAGATCGCTCGTTTTGGCCGCTAGCCCAGACTTCGCCATCTTGACACTGGCAATAGATGGCTTGCAGGTAGACTGAACCCACGCAGAAACACGCAACAGCCACTCCGTATCGGCGATGCGGTACCTTGGATCTCGAAACTCGTAACTGGGCGGCGCGCGCATATCGCGCTCAGGAATTTCCCAAAAGAGCAATTTGGGGAAATTTTTCTGAAAAACATCATCGCGTAAATAACTCTCCAAGCCGACCCAAGAACCCTGATCAGCGCCCACGCCCATGCTGAAGACATCTCGCTGCAACTCATATCTCAAGCCATCGGCAAAGCCAGTCCAATCCTTGGAGTAGCTGCTACCTAGCAGCGCCAATCCGGATGGGGGACGGTTACCCAACAAATCAAAGTTTAACGGTCGCACTCGACTGATGCTGACCTGAGCCACCTGCTCGGGAGAAAAAATCGGCGAACCCGGTGGCAACAAATTGATCAGGTCACGTCCTATAGAACGTTTTCGCTTCCCATAATTGACATTAAAACCCTCCTCAATTGTTGCATCCAACGCCTTTTTCAACACTGGATTAGCCCCGATTTCTGCCTTGACCACGTTGGCCGCCAACATGGCGCCCGTAGGACTCCAGTGCGAATCAAGACGGAAGTAAATAGGGCCATCATCTGATTGTCTAGAAGCTTTCATAAATGGTGTATTGAGATCAACCGTATTAACTCCAGCACCCTTTAATACCTTTATCATTCGATCATAACTACCTGCCATGTAATCATCCAGCTTAATCGAATCGGGGAGATGCTCAGAATAAATCCTCATCTTCAATGGCACCATGATGACCGCCATATTTATATTATTAGCGAATAATACTTTATTTAACCGCTGAATGAGATCTAACGATATATTGACAGACTCAACACTTTTTACGTCAGACAATTCATAGCGGTA
>JAUXQA010000244.1 GCA_030683195.1 Rhodoferax sp.
TAAGGCGCTCAGGGCTTTGACCGGTGTAGCCAATGGTCCAGACCGAGCCATTGATCTCCCGCAAGATATCCTCGGGCACGGGCTCATCCATGCCTTTGACTTTTTGCATTTTGTAATTTTTGGACAGCTCTTTTCCGAAGCCCAGCTTGTCGGCAAACTGCTGCATGATCATGTGATCGCTGCGACTCTCCCACAAAGGCTCAATCACCTTTTCACGCCACTGCAACGAGCGATTTGATGCGGTACACGAGCCACTGGTTTCAAACTGGGTGGCTGCCGGCAACAGGTACACGGCACGATTTGCGTTCAGGTCTTCGGGCTAGCCGGGCATGGCCGCCATGGCCGCTGTGGCTGATGGATAGGGATCCACCACGACCAGCAAATCCAGCTTGTCCATGGCGCGCTTCATCTCCAGACCCCGGGTCTGGGAGTTGGGCGCGTGGCCCCAATAGAAGACGCCGCGCAAGTTGGAGTCCTGGTCGATCAGTTCGTTTTTCTCCAACACACCGTCAATCCAGCGCGACACCGTGATGCCGGGCTTGGTCATCATGGCGGGGGATGCATATTGTTTCTTGATCCACTCGTAGTCGACACCCCATGCTTTGGCGAAGTGCTTCCATGAGCCCTCTACCAAACCGTAGTAGCCTGGCAAAGAGTCAGGATTGGGGCCCACGTCGGTGGCGCCCTGCACATTGTCGTGACCGCGGAAAATATTGGTACCACCGCCTGACTTGCCCACGTTACCCAAGGCCAGTTGCAAGATGCAGGAGGCACGCACAATCGCATTGCCGGTGGTGTGCTGGGTTTGCCCCATGCACCACACCACGGTACCGGGACGGCTCTCATTGAGCATGCTCGCCACCTTGAGCACCTGGGCCTCCTTCACACCACAGGCCTCTTCCACCTTGTCAGGCGTCCACTTGGCCAGCACTTCTTCCTTGATCTTTTCCATGCCATAGACACGGTCGTTGATGTACTGCTTGTCTTCCCAGCCGTTCTTGAAAATGTGGTGCAGGATCCCGAACAAGAAAGCGATGTCCGAGCCCGAGCGAATGCGCACATACTCATCGGCCTTGGCGGCCGTGCGCGTGAAGCGCGGATCCACCACAATCATCTTGCAGCCGTTTTCCTTGGCATGCAGCATGTGCAGCATGCTCACCGGGTGAGCCTCTGCCGCGTTGGAGCCGATGTACATCGCTACCTTGCTGTTCTGCATGTCGTTGTAGGAATTGGTCATGGCGCCATAACCCCAGGTGTTGGCCACACCTGCCACCGTGGTGGAGTGGCAAATCCGGGCTTGGTGGTCGCAATTGTTGGTGCCCCAGAAGCTCACAAATTTGCGCAGCAGGTAAGCCTGCTCATTGTTGTGTTTGGAGGAGCCGATGAAATACACGCTGTCGGGGCCACTGGCTTTTTTAAGCTCCTGCATCTTGGCTGTGATCTCGGTCAGGGCCGTGTCCCAACTGATTCGCTCATACTTGCCATTGACCAGCTTCATGGGGTAACGCAAGCGGTGCTCACCATGACCGTGCTCACGCAGGGCGGCACCTTTGGCGCAATGGGCGCCGAGGTTGATGGGCGAATCAAAAACAGCTTCCTGTCGAACCCAGACGCCGTTTTCAACGATCGCATCGACCGCACAGCCCACCGAGCAATGGGTGCAAATTGTGCGTTTGACTTCGATTTTTCCGTCACCGATGGCGACTGCGCCTGTTGCGGCGTGAGACTTCTTCACCAAGGTCAGTTGCGAAGCAGCCAGACCGACACCCACACCCAATCCGGAGCGGCGCAAGAACGCACGGCGGTCCATGGTGGGCAATGCCTGAGACAGGCCGCGTCGCAAGCTGTGCACGAACGGTGAGCGTTGAGATGAGTCCAACGAACCAGATTTTTTTGTTAACAACATGTCACTCTCCAAAGTCGGCGTGGAACGCCGCGTTAGCCAAAAATCAGACCAGCGTCGTCTTGTAATACTGCTTGACGTGCGCGCTCAAGGTGTACCCGCCGCCACGTTCCGGCTTTGGTGCAACTGCCACCGCAGCGGCCGGCGCCAAGGTGTTCAAGGAGGGCAGCACAGTGGCTACCGTGGCAAGTGCACCCGCGGTGCTGGCGCCCGCAAACAGCGTGCGCCGCGACAATTTGGTCGTGGATTGACTCATGTTGTATCTCCTCAAGAGTTCCCCTTAGGAACTGAAATGCATAGACTGGACGCGTGGAATTTAACAACGTCGAGACGTTTGGGCAAGCGGGGGAACGCAGATGGGGCATGCAGCGCAAGCAGTTTTGACGGGGTGAAAGCTGAAGGAGAATAATTGAGTGTTTGGCAACTATTTTCATAGCAGTAAACATGCCAGACCTGTTTCTCAAGCAGTTAGATATATAAAACAACCACTTAACTTTTTGATGCAATGCAGCATTTCAAGAAATCTTGCCAAACTGTCAATTGGCTTGCGACAACTTGTCGCAACTGCATTCAGTCAACTGGCTTCGGACCTGCAACAAGCCATTGAATTTGCCTCGAAAAAATAGTTGGATTTATTTATACCCGAGTAGCTTTGTCGGATGTCCCGATAAAATTTGAACTCATCAAGACCACCATCAGTGACACAAACAAGCCCATTTCAGTTGCAGGATAAATCCACCGAGGGCTGGCCTTTGTGGTCGATCCTGGTCGTCGATGACGAGCCCGGCATGCGCAATTTTCTCGTCAAGACTTTAGTGCCCCGCTGCCACACGGTCATGGAGGCCGCGAGTGCAGAGGAAGGGGCCGTCATTTTGCAGGCGGTTCATGTCGACCTCATCGTGCTGGACATCTCGCTACCCGGGCGCAGCGGGGTGAGCTGGCTCAAGGAACTGCGTGAGCAGGCCTTCAGCGGGCAAGTCATCTTGATCACGGCATTCGCGGACCTCGACACCGCGATTGAAGCCCTGCGCGCAGGCGCGTCAGACTTCATTCTCAAGCCGTTTCGGGTACCCCAAATTCTCAATGCTATCAAGCACTGCTTCGAGAGCTCTCGCCTCAAGCGCGAGAATTACGTCCTCAAACGCAGCCTGGCGGTCAGGCATGACGGTGACAGTGGTCTGGTGGGCAGCTCCACTGCCATGACGGGCCTGTCCGAGTCACTCGGGCGTGTGGCCTCAGTCGACAGCACGGTCTTGCTGCAAGGCGAATCCGGCACGGGCAAGGAGCTGGTAGCCCGTGCCCTGCACCATCTGAGCCCGCGCGCGCAAGGGCCTTTTGTACCGGTGAATTGCGCATCCATGTCGCCCGAATTGATTGAAAGCGAGCTTTTTGGCCATGCCAAGGGAGCCTTCACCGGGGCTACCAGGGCACGCGACGGCTTGTTTTACTACGCCCAGGACGGCACGCTGTTTCTGGACGAGGTGGCCGAGTTGCCACTGTCGCTGCAAGCCACCTTGTTGCGAGCGCTCGAAGACCACAAGATCCGGCCGGTTGGCAGCGCCCAACTGTTGCCCATCAATGCGCGCATCATCGCA
>JAUXQA010000254.1 GCA_030683195.1 Rhodoferax sp.
GTGCCAGGTGCCCGTGGCTTCGCCGCGCTTGACCAGGTCAATCACCAGCGCGATGACCAGCAACAGCGGGCCAAACTGGCCACCCGGAATCAATGCGCCCACCGCCACAATCAAATGCAGGATATAGCTGACGGTACCCCAGGCGTTCAGGCCATTGAGGGTTTGAATGTCCAGCTCGCCGGTTTCGCCCGGTGCCTTGTTCTGATTGGTGAAATCTTCAGTCATGAGGTTTCTCCTTGGGGGGCTGCCTCACGCGCTCGGGCCTTGCGTTGCGCCTTTTCCTGCAGACCACTGGTGCCTTCGCGGCGTGCCAACTCGGCAATCACATCGGCGGGCTTGAGGCCGTAATGGGCCAGCGCAATCATGCTGTGAAACCACAGGTCGGCCACCTCATAGACGATTTTCTTTGGGTCGCCACCATGGTCAGCGTCTTTGGCGGCCATCACCACCTCAGTGGCTTCTTCGCCAATTTTTTTCAAAAACGCGTCCGGGCCCTTGTGCAGCAGGCGCGCCACATAACTGGCCTCGGGATCACCACCCCGTGCCGGCAGACGAGATTCGATCACAGCGGCCAGTGCCGCCAGCGCATCAGCAGAATAATTTTCAGAGGACATCAGGTTTTGTAAATGGTTTGCGGGTCTTTCAGGACCGGGTCAACAACTTTCCAGGCGCCATTGTCATACACACTGTAAAAACAGCTGTGCCGACCGGTGTGGCAAGCCAGGCCCGGTGTGTGGCCAGTTTGGGTGACCTTGAGCAAAATCACGTCCTGGTCGCAGTCAATGCGGATTTCATGCACGGTTTGCACGTGGCCGGACTCTTCGCCCTTGAACCACAGTTTGTTGCGCGAACGGCTGAAATACACGGCCTGGCCGAGCTCGGCGGTTTTTTGCAGCGCCTCGCGGTTCATCCAGGCCATCATCAGCACGTCGTTGGAACCCTGCTCTTGCGCAATCGCCGGAATCAGGCCCTGCGCGTCCCATTTAAGGGTGTCTAACCAGTTCATTGGCAATTGACTATTCATGTTGATTACTACAAATAAGATAGCTTCTAGCGCTTTATTTATAAGGGCTAGAGGCCTAAAATGCTATAAAAAATGCGAACCATAGCGTAAGCGCCCGGCCGCTCGCCATGGGCTCCAGGGTGGTTGATCAGATCCTGACCGGAATGCCACGCTCGGCCATGCGGGCTTTGGCTTGCGCCACGGTGAATTCACCGTAGTGGAAGATGCTGGCGGCCAACACGGCATCGGCGTGGCCCAGCTGAATGCCGTCGGCCAGATGGTCCAGCGTGCCGACGCCGCCCGAGGCGATGACCGGAATCCTGACCGCGTCGGACACCGCCCGGGTCAGCGGCAAATTGAAGCCCTGGCGCGTGCCGTCGCGGTCCATCGAGGTCAGCAGCAGTTCGCCTGCACCCAGGCTTTCCATTTTCTTCGCCCACTCGATCGCATCCAGCCCGGTCGCCTTGCGACCGCCGTGTGTAAAGACCTCCCAGTGGTCGCCCACCCGCTAGGAATCGATGGCCACCACGATGCACTGGCTGCCATAACGGTCAGCCGCGTCCTTGACCAGCTGCGGATTCAATACCGCCGAGGTATTGATGCTGACCTTGTCGGCACCGGCGTT
>JAUXQA010000257.1 GCA_030683195.1 Rhodoferax sp.
CGAGATTGTCCAGGCTCATCAGTGGCTCTCCGGGTGCCAGAGCCATCATGCGGGCCTGCAAACGGCCTGCCCATAGCGGCAAACCAATCACAGGGCGACCGCGCCCCCCGCGCACACCACTGAGCTGTGCTGACAGCTGCACCAAGTCCTTGAGCGTAAAAAAATCAGGGCCCACCAACTCCAGCACCCGGGGTGATTGACCCAAGGGAGTCTCAAGGCTTTTGACCACAGCTGTAGCCACGTCTTCTACCCACACGGGTTGAAACCGGGCCTGAGCACCCGCCAGAGGCATCACCGGAAACACCTTTTGCAGCGCTGCAAATAGATTCAGGAACTTGTCTGCCGCACCAAAAATGACGCTGGGTCGGAGCACCGTCAAATCAAAGCCAGCCGAGGTGGCGTTGCCTGCAGCCGCCTGCATCAGTGCTGCCTCGCCTTGCCCCTTGCTGCGCAAGTACATTGAAGGTGCAGACTGGAAATGCTGCGCATCCGCACCCAAGGCACTGATATGCACCACTTGTTTGACGCCACCACCCAGACAGGCTCGGGCCAGCTTTTGCGGCAGTGCCACATGCACTTTGTCAAAACCTGCCTGACTGCCATGCAGGATGGCCACCAGATTCACCACAGCATCGTGCCCTGCCACGACCCGGGTGAGTACCATTTCATCGTGGACATCGAGTTCAAGCACAGTCACCAGAGGCAAGTGCTGCAGGTGCTGGGCATTGGCCCGCCTGCGAGTTGGCACAGTTACATGCCAGCCCTCACGAACCAGCTTTTCGCACACATGTGCGCCCACGAAGCCAGTACCACCCAGGATCAATATTTTTTTCATAATTCGAATTTAGCGTGTTGCGCAAGTGTTTGTTCTGCCCAAGGTCAATATCAAGGCTCCGTTGGGTTTGTCGATGCGGCTAACATGGCGTCTTTTTTACTCCCCGAAGACACCATGACCACCACCAGCATCGCCAATGTCACCGTCACCACCCAAGCCAGCGTCTACTTTGACGGCAAGTGCGTGAGCCACGGCATCACCTTCCCGGACGGTACCAAAAAATCAGTGGGGGTGGTGCTGCCAGCCACTCTGACCTTCAACACCGGCGCCCCCGAAATCATGGAATGCGTGGCGGGCAGCTGCGAGTACAAACTGGCCGGAACCGATGCCTGGCTCACTTCTGGCCCCGGGAGTAAGTTCAATGTGGCTGGCAACTCGTCTTTTGAGATCCGGGTGACCGAGCCTTACCACTACATTTGCCATTTCGGCTGATTCAAACCACCGTGGGCTCGGGCTCCAGGCGAATGCCAAAACGCTCGTAGACACTGGTTTGGATGGCCCCTGCCAGCGTCATCACTTCGCCGCCCGTAGCACCGCCGCGGTTCACCAGCACCAGGGCCTGCTTTTCATATACGCCGGCTTGCCCAACCGACTTCCCGCGCCAGCCGCAGGCATCAATCAACCAGCCCGCAGCCAGTTTGACCGAGCCATCAGGCAGGTGGTAGTAAACAATTTTGGGGTCGCGCGCAATGATGTCCGCGCACTGCTCGGGAGATACCGTGGGGTTCTTGAAAAAACTGCCCGCGTTGCCAATGACGTCGGGGTCCGGCAACTTGGCGCGCCGAATCTCGCAGACCCATTGGTAAATTTGCTGTGCTGTAGGCTCCCGCACACCCGATTCCGCCATTTTTCGTTCCAGATCGGCGTAGCCCAGCACCGGTGCCCAAGGCTTGGGCAGCGAGAACCGCACATGCGTGATCAAGGCCCGACCGGCCAGCCCCAAGCGCTGCGTGTTGCCCCCCGGCTGGGAGGTATGTTTGAATACCGAATCCCGATAGCCAAAGCCGCATTGCGCTGCGTCAAGTGTGAATATCTGGCCGTTTTCCAGGTCAATGGCATCAAGCGACTCAAACCGGTCCTGCAACTCGACGCCGTAGGCACCGACGTTCTGCACAGGTGCGGCGCCCACGGTTCCCGGGATGAGCGCCATATTCTCCAGGCCCGGATAACCCTGTTGCAGCGTCCAGGTGACAAAGTCATGCCAGTTCTCGCCCGCACCGGCCTCCAGCACAACCGCCCTGGCAGTCTCCCGCACCACCCGCCGCCCCATGATTTCGACTTTCAGGACCAAGGGCTTGACATCGCCCGTGAGCACAATATTGCTGCCACCACCCAGTACAAATTTGGGCGCAGGCCCCCACTCGGCGCTGGCCAGGAGGGTTTGCACATCGGCCTGACTGGCAATGCGCACAAGCGAGTGCGCCCTGGCCACGATGTGGAAGGTGTTGCAGGACTGAAGGGGAGCGTTTTTCTCGACTAACATGCCTGTCATTCTCTCATTAGCCTCCCTACCCCCTTTTTTTCTGGAACCAACGCCATGCCCTCTTTTGATACTGTTTGCGACGCCAACATGGTGGATGTGAAACACGCCATTGAAAACACCACCAAGGAAATCACCACCCGCTTTGACTTCAAGGGCACACCCGCCTCGATTGAGTTGAAGGACAAGGAGATAACCGTGGTCGGTGACGCCGAATTCCAGCTCACCCAAATCGAGGACATTCTGCGCAACAAGCTCACCAAACGCAACGTGGACGTGCGATTTCTGGACATGGGCGACGTCCAGAAAATGGGCGGTGACAAAGTCAAGCGCGTCATCAAGGTGCGCAATGGCATTGAGGCCGAACTGGCCAAAAAAATCCAGCGCCTCATCAAAGACAGCAAGATGAAAGTTCAGGCCGCCATTCAGGACGAAAAAGTGCGGATCACCGGTGCCAAACGGGATGACCTCCAGGCCGCCATGGCCTTGATCAAAAAAGACATCACCGATTTCCCGCTGACCTTTGATAATTTTCGTGACTAAAGCCGTGCCTTGGGTGCCCGCGTGACCGTTCAGACCGAAAACGAATACGAGGACCTGCTCGGCCTGTGGGCGGACCTGGAGTCGGGCCTGGGCATTATTCTGGGCAGCCCGGCCAGCGTGCAGGAGTTTGAGCCCCGGGTCTGGCAGTACGACCGCTGGATGACCGATCTGCTCAAACGCGACACCGACATGGGCCTGTACCTGCTCTTTCAACTGGCATCCAACTCGCCAGTGGGCTACAGCGCCTCGCACGCCCTGGTGAGCGCTGTGCTGTGCCACTTGATCGCGCTGGAGCTCAAGCTCCCCCAGGATGAACGCGACAGCCTGGTGCATGCGGCACTGAC
>JAUXQA010000262.1 GCA_030683195.1 Rhodoferax sp.
CGACAGTCGCAAGAAGATGGCCGATTACACCCGCCGGCTGAAGTTTGACCAGGTGCTGAACTGCTTTTGTTATACCGGCGGCTTCACGGTGGCGGCCTTGCACGGCGGCGTAGGCCATGTCACCTCGATTGATTCCTCCGGACCCGCACTGGAAAAAGCCGCTGCCAATGTCGCTTTGAACGGGTTTGACGCCAGCCGCACCACGTTCATGGATGCCGATGTCAATGCTTCGCTGCGCCAGTTTGGCTCCCAGGGCCGGGTGTTTGACGCCATTGTTCTGGACCCGCCCAAGTTCGCGCCCACCATCACGCACGCAGAACGCGCGGCCCGCGCCTATAAAGACATCAACCGGCTGGCGTTCAAGTTGCTGGCGCCCGGGGGCGTTTTGTTCACCTATTCCTGCTCTGGCGGAATCAGCCCTGACCTGTTCCACAAGATCGTGGCCTCCGCCGGCAGTGATGCCGGGGTGGACGGCTTCATCACCGAACGCCTGGGCGGTGCACCGGACCATCCCATGACGCTGAATTTCCCCGAAGGCGAATACCTCAAGGGTCTCGTGGTCATGCGTAAATGATTCAGAAACCATTGAACGCTACACTCCCCCTTTTTTTGAAGTCAACCTACCCTGGCGCACGATGAGTCTTATTCCTGCAACGATCCTGACGGGCTTTCTCGGCTCGGGCAAAACCACCCTCCTGAAGCGCGTGCTGGAAGAAGCGCACGGCCAAAAAATAGCCGTGATCGAGAACGAGTTCGGTGAGGAAAACATCGACAGCGACATCTTGGTGACCGACACCAAAGAGCAAATCATCCAGATGAGCAATGGCTGCATCTGCTGCACCATCCGCGAGGACCTGCGCGATACTTTGCGCGATTTGGCCGAAAAAAAGCGCAAGGGTAAGCTGGACTTTGACCGCGTGGTGATCGAAACCACCGGCCTGGCCGACCCCGGCCCTGTGGCGCAAACCTTCTTCATGGACGATGAAATCGCCGAAAGTTATCTGCTTGACTCGATTCTCACGCTGGTGGACGCCAAACACGCCATGACCCAGCTCGATGAACGCCAGGAGGCGCGTCGCCAGGTGGGTTTTGCGGACCAGATTTTCATCAGCAAGGCCGACCTCGTTCCGGGCGAGGACGTGGACGCGCTAATGCACCGCCTGAAGCACATGAACCCGCGCGCCCCTCAAAAGGCGGTGCACTTTGGTGAAGTGGCTCTGAGCGAGGTGTTTGATTTGCGTGGCTTCAATCTCAATGCCAAGCTGGATATTGACCCTGATTTTCTGAAAGACGACGACGCGGGTCATGACGATCATGCGCACCATGACCACGCGCCCGGTGAGTCGTGTGACCATCCATCCCACCAGCACGGGGCAGGGCACCACCACGCGCATGACGACGACGTGAAGAGCTTTGTCTTCAAGTCAGACCGCCCGTTTGACCCGGCCAAGCTGGAGGATTTTCTAGGGGCCATTGTCAATATTTATGGTCCGCGCATGCTGCGCTACAAAGGCGTTCTCAACATGCAGGGCACGGACCGAAAGGTGATTTTTCAGGGAGTGCACCAGTTGATGGGCAGCGACCTGGGGCCGGCTTGGGCTACGGGTGAGCAACGCACCAGTAAAATGGTCTTTATCGGGATAGATTTGCCCAAAGATATTTTTTTGCAAGGCATGGAGCAGTCACTGGTTTAACGTAAGCTATTTGTCGTGATTCATGCAAATGACGGTGCCTCTTGTGAAACATGGAGGGGTTGCGCTTGGCGAGCAGATAGAATCGCGCGCCGAACCAACCGCGTGAGCCAAGCCTGGCAAGGCTTGAGCATCACAACCGCCTGAAAAACCTTGGGAGAGGCCAATAGTGAAAGCTACAACCGCGAAATCCAAAGCAGTGCCAGATGTCAACACCGAGGCTGCAAAGCCGAAGCTCGCGACCAAGACGATGTTGATGGCCCAGATGAGGGACGAGGTCTCTGTTCCGGATGTGGTAACCCGCTTGCCGGCCAAAGATAAAGATAAATTAAAGGATTCTGTGAAAACAACAACTGCAAAAGTCAGCAAGCCCGAAGTGGTGGCGGTCAAACCCAAAGCGGCCCGCACTGTAGCGCCAGGTACCATCGCCAAAGCCGCGATGCCCACGGTCAAAGCTGCCCCCGCACCAGAGCCTGCACCAGTGGCTTCCCCTTCGACGCCTGCCCGAGCCGGTCGTCCTTCGTCACGGTTGGCCCAACTGACAGTACCGTCAATGGCGCAATCGGTTGCCTCTACGGCGGCCAAAGCCAGTTTTATGCAGACCACGGAGTCTCCATTGATTGTTCCTCCTCTGGCTTCCGCAGTGAAGAAGGACCCCAAGCTGGTCAATAACTGGAAACTCAAGCCAGTCGACGAGCTGACCGATGCGGACCTCATCGCCATGCCCGACGATGAGTACATGAACGACACGCAGATGGCTTATTTCCGTCTGAAACTCAACAAAATCAAGCAGGACATTCTGAGCAACGCGGGTGAAA
>JAUXQA010000281.1 GCA_030683195.1 Rhodoferax sp.
TTGTCTTCGCCCAAAAAGAAAATAATTTCGCCACCCTGCACTACCGGTATTTCAAACTGGCTGATCTGATAGCCCTTGGGAAGATCGGGATAAAAGTAGTTCTTTCGCGCGAATACACTGCGCGGTGCAATGTGTGAGCCCACTGCCAGCCCGAACTGAATGGCACGCTCAACCGCGCCCTTATTCATCACCGGCAGGGTGCCGGGCAGAGCCAGGTCCACCGCGCAAGCCTGCGTATTGGGCTCGGCCCCAAAAGCCACTGCCGCGCGGCTGAAAATTTTGGACTGGGTCGACAACTGGGCGTGGGTCTCAAAACCGATCACCACTTCATAGCCGTGCACCAACGGCGATTTGAGGACTGCGCGAGAGGGCGAGGGTGCGGTTTCAACAAATGCGTTCATATTCAAAATCCTTGGGGCTTGGCTGCGTGCCAGTCCGTGGCCTGCTGAAAGCGGTGCGCCACATTGAGCAGCTTCGCTTCCTGCAAATAATTGCCAATCAACTGCATGCCTACCGGCATGTGACCTGCACCAAAACCCACCGGCAAGCTCATACCCGGCAAACCGGCCAGGGAGCCAGGCAGGGTAAAGATGTCGGCCAGATAACTGGCAAAGGGGTCGCTGCTTTTCTCACCCAGCTTCCAGGCCACAGTCGGGGCAACAGGCCCGGCAATCACGTCACATAGCTCGAACGCCTGCTGAAAGTCGTCCGCGATCATGCGCCGTATTTTTTGGGCCTGAAGGTAATACGCGTCGTAATAGCCGTGGGACAACACATAAGCACCGATCATGATGCGGCGCTTGACCTCATCGCCAAACCCTTCCGCACGGGTCTTTTTGTACATGTCGGTCAAATCGGTGTACTGCTTGGCGCGGTGGCCAAACTTCACGCCGTCAAAACGGCTCAGGTTACTGGACGCCTCGGCTGGCGCAATGACGTAGTACACCGGAATGGACAACTCGGTACGTGGCAGCGTGATCGGCACCAGCGTTGCGCCGAGTTTTTCGTACTCTTTCAAGGCCGCATCCACCGCCGCACGCACATCGGGCGCCAGGCCTTCGCCAAAGAACTCCTGCGGCAAGCCTATGCGCAGGCCCTTGAGACCCTCGCCAAGCGAGCGGCTGAAATCCTCGGCGGGCACATCAAGGGAAGTGGCGTCGCGGTCAGGGTCTGGCCCGCACATGGCTGACAACAACAACGCGCAGTCTTCGGCAGTGCGCGCCATGGGCCCCGCCTGGTCCAGGCTGGACGCAAAGGCCACCATGCC
>JAUXQA010000282.1 GCA_030683195.1 Rhodoferax sp.
GATTTTCTGCAACGCATTGCCGAGTTGGCGGGCGCTGCGCTGTCGCGCCTGAGGTAGGCCTGGCCTTGGGTGCGGCCAGCGAATCGCCCTCCAGCGATGCCGGGTTGATGGAACGGTACCTGGAGCACGTGCGGGTTGAAAAACGCTTGGCTACGCGCACCGTGGAGCTGTACTCACTGGACTTGCAGAAGCTGGGCGACTGTGCTGCCCAGATCCCTGTGGCGCTCCTGCAGGTCCAAAACCACCACATTCGCCGCTGGGTGGCGCAAATGCACTCGGGTGGGCGCAGTGGCCGTGGCATTGCCCTTATCTTGTCGGGCTGGCGGGGTTTCTATACCTGGCTGGGCCGCGAAGGCCGTGTGCCCAGCAACCCGGTCCAGGATGTTCGCGCGCCCAAAGTGGGCAAACCCCTGCCCAAAGCCTTGAGTGTGGATGATTCGGTTCGGCTAGCCAGTTTTGAGGGCCCAGGCAACAACCCCTGGCTTGAAGCGCGCGATGCAGCCATCGTCGAACTGTTGTACGGCGGTGGCCTGCGGGTCAGCGAGCTGACCGGGCTGGACACCGTGGCAGCGCCAGGGGCCGTCAGTTGGGTTGACTTGCAGGAAGGTGAAGCCCATGTGCTGGGCAAGGGCGCCAAACGGCGCACGGTGCCCATCGGCGCCAAGGCCGTGCAAGCGCTGATGCACTGGCTGGCGTTGCGGGATCAGGCCTTGACCGCAACCACATCCTCTGCGCCTCTGGTGGGCGGCGGCTCGCAGGCGGCGCTGTTCATCGGGCGCAACGGCACCCGTCTCACCTCGCAGTCCATCTGGCAGCGCTTGCGCCAGCGCAGCCAGCAAGCCGGGCTGGCCACGCCGGTGCACCCGCACATGCTGCGCCATTCGTTTGCCAGCCACTTGCTGCAGTCCAGCAGCGACCTGCGCGCGGTTCAGGAGCTGCTGGGCCACGTCAACATCACCACCACACAGGTTTACACCCGCCTGGATTTTCAGCACCTGGCCAAAGCCTATGACGCAGCCCACCCGCGCGCCAAAATCAAGGCTGCGGGCGACAAATAGCCTCTTGTCCCGAAGCGTTTTGTCTGCCGATTGGGTGGTGCTCCCCAAAGGCCCGGGGGCAATTCGGCGACACTGCACTTTATTTACATGGAGTTTTTCATGCGTAACCAGATCACCGTCGTTTTTGACAAAGGCGTCCAGTTCACCTTCAGTGGGGCCGACGCAGCCAACATGCCCCACGATATTGCCCGTGCCTGGCTTGACGCCCAGTTCACTGCGCTGGAGTGCGAGCCCCTGCGCGCCAGTGGCAAGCTGCTCACGGTCGACAAGGTGCTGACCGTCAGCCAGGCCGCCGGCCCGGCCCTGTTTGCCGAGCCCCAATGGGCGGCAGACTACGCCAGCGCAGTGTTTGCGGCGCTGGCCAAGCCCGTCATCCGGGTGGATGTGCCCGCCATGGCCATCACGTATTGATCAAGGTCCAGGCGGGGCCAATTGGCCCCACAATGCGCGCATGAAAACGATTCGACTCAAACCCGGCAAAGACCGCTCACTCTCTCGCCACCATCCCTGGATTTTTGAATCCGCCATCGCCACCGGGGGCGCCGACGCCGGTGAAACCGTGCGGGTGGAGTCCCATGAGGGCGCCTTTTTGGCTTGGGCTGCGTTCAGCCCGGCCTCCAAAATCCGGGCCCGGGTGTGGAGTTTTGACGAGGCTCAGCGTATTGATGCTTCGTTTTTTATAGCTGCATGTGTAGTGGCTGTTTCGGCTAGAGGCCGTTTTGACATCAATAGTGACAGCTGTCGACTGGTACATGGTGAATCCGACGGTTTGCCCGGCCTGATCGTGGACCGCTACGGCGACACGCTGGTGGCCCAGTTTTTGTCCGCAGGCGCCGAGCGCTGGAAAGACGTGCTGGCCGATGCCTTGCTGGCAGCCACCGGCCTCACCCAGCTGTATGAACGCTCTGACGCCAGTGGCCGTGCCCTGGAGGGCTTGCCCGAGGTCACCGGGTGGCTGCGTGGGGAAGGTGCTGTGGAGCTGGTGTTGCGGGAGCACGATTGGCATCGGGGCGTCTAGATCGCGACCGGCCAAAAGACCGGCTTTTACCTGGATCAGCTCGACAGTCGCAAGAAGATGGCCGATTACACCCGCCGGCTGAAGTTTGACCAGGTGCTGAACTGCTTTTGTTATACCGGCGGCTTCACGGTGGCGGCCTTGCACGGCGGCGTAGGCCATGTCACCTCGATTGATTCCTCCGG
>JAUXQA010000285.1 GCA_030683195.1 Rhodoferax sp.
TAGTTTTTTCAAGTTCATGAACAAGCTGCTGGAGAAGGATTTGCAGTTGCATGTGCGTACCCAGCTGAATGGGGCTGACCGCACTTTGTTTTTTGGACGGAAGACGACGGAAAAGCTCTGGATGGATTTGCATTTCAGCCCCAACGGTTACCGGGCTGAACTAGTGCCGACCACGGACGACACTTTGGTTTTCTCCAAAGAGTACGGGCTCTTTTATGGCGATGAATACGGCTACCACGGTGGCACCCAAATGCATAGTCTCGCTAAGGCGGGGGCGTTGGAATCGGCTTTGCCCAAAGCGGGTAAAGCAACCGCAGCAGCCAACGTTGCACGCTACCTGCAAGACTGGAAGGTCTACCACTTCCACGATACCAGTGATACCGCCAAGGTAAAGACGGCATATAGCATCCACGCCAATGACCGCCTGATGGCGCAAGGCGACAACTTGGCGGCATTCTTGTACGGTATCAGGGAGACCGATGCGTTCACCCGCATCGTGCGCACCATTCAGCGGGTGGCGCCTTACTTTCAGGACTTTGTTTTTCAGATTGAAGCGAATGACTTGATCCGCCTACGCTGGAAGCACAAGGGCAGCGACGATTATTTCGATGCCACCATGTTGTCAGATGGCACCTTGCGTTTCATTTGCTTGGCAACACTGCTTCTGCAACCCAATCTGCCAACCATTATTCTGCTGGACGAGCCTGAACTAGGTTTGCATCCGTTTGCCATGCAATTGCTTGCCGCACTGATGCGGTCCGCCAGTGAAAAGACCCAAATCATTGCGTCGACTCAATCAGTCACTTTGGCCAACCAATTTGGCTGGCAAGACATGGTGGTTGTAGACCAAATCGAGAACGCGTCCGTGTTTCGTCGACTCAATGAGGCCGAAGTGACGGAGTGGCTCAAGACCTATAAGCTGGGTGATGTGTGGGAGATGAATGTGCTGGGAGGGACACCTGAATGACCCGCCTCGGCATTAGCGTAGAGGGTGCAACGGAGCGGGAGTTTGTGAGCCGAGTATTACGTCCGCACTTGGCAGCGGTTGGCGTAACGGTGACTGCGATTGACCTGCGCGGCAATGTCAGCTTGGACAAAGTGCGAGGCGTACTACCTGCCTTGCTGGGTGGGTTCGATCGTGTATCCACTTTCTATGATTTTTACGGATTCAAGGGACGCGATGCGCGGAACATTGATCAGCTAGAAGCCGCCATTGCTGAATTGGTGGACGCTCAGCGGCGCACACGGCTGATTCCGTATGTGCAGAGTTATGAGTTTGAAGCTTTGCTCTTTGGGGCGCCTCAGCAGGCAGTTGACCTCATGGGCGGTTCTGCTGCGCAACTGGCGGAGATGCAGTTGGCAGTACGCCAGGCGGGCTCACCAGAGCGGGTGAACGATAGCTTTGAAACAAGTCCATCGCATCGAATAAAAGGGTACTTTGCCGGGTACGACAAGAAATTGCATGGCCCGGAAATTGTGGCGTTGGCTGGTCTGGCCGCGATTCGCGGGGAGTGCCCACGGTTTGACGCTTGGGTAACCAAGCTGGAGCAATTGGGATAGCTCAAGTCTGGAAAACGTGTCGATTTTTCGTTGAAATTTAAACACGTTACTTAAACATGTCGATTTGAACGACAGATCCAAGACAACAAAGATGGCTTGCCAGGGAGGCAAATGACCGAAGACCAACTCGAACAAGAAGCGCTGGGCTGGCTCACAGACGTAGGCTACGCCCACCACTTTGGCCCCGACATCGCCCACGACGGAGTTGCCCCTCAGCGCAGCGATTACGGGCAGGTGGTGTTAGCGAGCCGTCTGCGCGAGGCCATTGCGCGGTTGAATCCTGCGATTCCCGCTGCCGCACAAGAGGATGCCCTGCAGCAAGTGTTGGACCTTGGCATCCCGGCGTTGCTGTCGGCCAATCGCGCGTTTCACAAGCTGTTAGTAGGCGGTGTGCCGGTGCAGTACCAGCAAGACGGCGATACCCGTGGCGACTTTGTGCGGCTGATCGATTGGGCAAATACCTCGTGCAATGAGTACTGGGCAGTCAACCAGTTCACCATCAAGGGCGCACACCAAACCCGGCGCCCCGACATCATTCTGTTCGTCAATGGGTTGCCGCTGGTTTTGATCGAGCTGAAGAACCCCGCTGACTTGAACGCGGATGTGTGGAAGGCCTACGACCAGATTCAGACTTACAAAGAGCAGATTCCCGATGTGTTCCAGACCAATGAAGTGCTGGTCATCTCGGATGGCACCGACGCACTGCTGGGCTCGTTGTCGGCAGACCCTGAGCGTTTTATGGCCTGGCGCACGATTGACGGTGATACGGTAGACCCGCTGGGCCAGTTCAACGAGCTGCAGACGTTGGTGCGCGGTGTGCTGGCGCCCACGTACCTACTGGATTACCTGCGCTACTTCGTGCTGTTTGAAGACGACGGCACGTTGGTTAAGAAAATTGCGGGCTACCACCAGTTTCATGCGGTGCGCGCGGCCATTAGCCAGGTGGTGGTGGCATCCCGGCCCGGTGGTTCACACAAGGGCGGCGTGGTGTGGCACACCCAAGGCAGCGGCAAGAGCATCACGATGACCTGCTTTGCCGCGCGGGTGATGCAAGAGGCTGCGATGGAGAACCCAACCATCGTGGTTATCACTGACCGCAACGATTTGGATGGCCAGCTCTTTGGTGTGTTCAGCCTGGCGCAAGACCTGCTGCGCGAGCAACCTGTGCAGGCGACTACGCGGCAGGAGCTGCGCGCACTGCTGTCTAACCGGCCGTCTGGTGGCATTGTGTTCGCCACCATCCAGAAGTTCATGCCAGGGGAAGACGAAGACAGCTTCCCGATGCTTTCGGACCGGCACAACATTGTGGTGATCGCCGATGAGGCGCACCGCACGCAATACGGATTTGAGGCTAAGCTTAAAGTGCGAAAAGTGCATGCAGCCCAGGCAGAACGTGCGCAAGCAGCTACCAATTCGATAGCTGCCTCTTGGGCGACTGGGGATGGCTCCGTCACCCCACACCGTGTGGAGCTTGCGCCAGCCGAATATAAAACCAGCTACGAGGTGGGCTATGCCCAAAACCTGCGCGATGCTTTGCCCCACGCGACCTTCGTCGCGTTTACGGGTACGCCGGTCAGCGGCGCGGATCGTGATACCCGTGCGGTGTTTGGTGATTACATTCATGTCTATGACATGCAGCAGGCCAAGGAGGATGGGGCTACGGTCGCCATCTATTACGAGAGCCGCCTGGCCAAGCTGCGCCTGAAAGACGAAGACCTGCCCACCATCGACGACGAGGTGGATGAGCTGGCCGAGGACGAGGAGGAGAACGCACAGGCCCAGCTCAAGAGCCGATGGGCGGCGCTGGAGAAGGTGGTGGGGGCCAAGCCCCGCGTAGAAAGTGTGGCCGCTGATCTGGTGGCCCACTTTGAGGAGCGCGACAAGGCGCAGCCGGGCAAGGCGATGATGGTGGCAATGAGCCGGGATATTTGCGTGCAGCTTTACGACGCCATCACCGCGCTGCGACCGGACTGGCATGACACCGATCCGGAAAAGGGCGCCATTAAGGTGATCATGACGGGCTCGGCGTCAGACCGCGCACTGCTGCGGCCCCACATCTACAGCGGCCAGACCAAGAAGCGGCTGGAAAAGCGATTCAAAGACCCCAAAGACCCGCTGCGCCTGGTGATCGTGCGCGATATGTGGCTGACCGGATTTGATGCCCCTTGCGTGCACACGCTGTACGTGGACAAGCCCATGAAGGGGCACAACCTGATGCAGGCGATTGCGCGCGTCAACCGGGTGTTCAAGGGCAAACAGGGCGGGCTGGTGGTGGACTACATCGGCATTGGCAACGAACTCAAAGCTGCGATGAAGGAGTACACCGCCA
>JAUXQA010000292.1 GCA_030683195.1 Rhodoferax sp.
CACGCCCGCCTTGATCATGGCTTGCTTGGCAGACACCTTGTCGCCCATCATCCTGATCGACTCGGGTGTGGGCCCAATGAACTGAAAGCCACTCTTTTCGACCCGCTCGGCAAAGTCAGCGTTTTCGCTCAAAAAACCATAACCGGGGTGGATGGCTTCGGCGTCCGTCACTTCAGCAGCTGAAATGATCGCAGGCATATTCAAATAACTCAAAGCCGAAGAGGCCGGGCCGATACACACAGCCTCCTCTGCGAGCTTCACGTATTTGGCTTCGCGGTCAGCCTCGGAATAGACCATGACGGCCTTGATACCGAGTTCGCGACAGGCGCGTTGGATTCTGAGGGCGATTTCGCCCCGGTTGGCAACGAGGATTTTCTTGAACATGGGAGTTGGCGCGTGGCCTCAATCAATCATGAACATGGGTTGGCCATACTCTACGGCTTGGCCGTTGTCACAGAGAATCCTGGTGACGACACCTGTTTTATCAGCCTCGATTTCATTGAGGATCTTCATAGCCTCAATAATGCAAATGGTTTCACCTGCCTTGATTGAATCGCCGACCTCAACGAAGGCCTTGGCGCCGGGGGATGCTGCTCTGTAGAAAGTGCCCACCATCGGGGATTTGACTGCGTGACCAGCATCAGCAACTGGTAATACCTCTGGAACCTGACCAGGGGCAGCCGCCACAGCAGGCGCTGGCGCAGCCACCGCCACCGGCGCTGCGTACTGCTGAACCATGGCACCACCGCCTTTGACAATTCGAACCTTGCCCTCTGCTTCAGTGATTTCCAGTTCAGAGACATTTGATTCAGACACCAGGTCAATCAATGTCTTGAGTTTTCTAAGATCCATGAGGTCTCCAACGAATTTAAAGCAACGACCGCGAATTTACCTTAATTTTCTCTAAATTGCGGCCATCTTCTTCTTTTATAAAAATTTGAGCCCAGGTTTTCAGGCCGGAAAATCATCTGATACACGGGCGGGGCATACAAAGAAAAACACATTGCACACCCCAAAAGCTAGGTTAGCTCCGCCCAGGCACGCAAGTCTTCCGAGCTCACTTTCCCCATTTTACGATGCAGCACCGAGCCGTCTGAACCCAGCACAACCGTAAACGGCAGGCCACCGCTCAAATTACCCAGGGATTTAACCAGCTCCATGCCGGACACTCCAGCCATGGCAACAGGAAAACTCACAGGCGTTTTGACCAGGAAACGTTTGACGGGATCGATTTGATCCACAGCCAAGCCCAGAACTTGCCAACCTTTTGCTGCATTTTCCTGATAGAAGGCGCTCAATAGCGGCAACTCCTCAACACAAGGAGGGCACCAAGTCGCCCAGAAATTGAGCAGCAAAGGCTTGCCACGCAAGGCCTGCATGGCCAAAGGCTTGCTATCCAGATCCGCAAATTCTGCTGCCCACAGCGCCGTCTCTACCTGAGGCACCATGGCATGCGGCTGGTATCGCCACCACGCGAGGCCCGCGCCACCCAGTGCAGCCGCCCCGGCAACCGTCCCCAGCAGCCAACGGCGGCGGGTTTGGTCAGCCACCCCTTCGGAGGGTGAAGGGGACTTATTCGTTTCAGTCATATCGGTTGCTCATTCAATAAACGTTTGACGGCCAACACATCCCCGCGGGGCTTACGGCCCTTGGCATCCAGCCGCAGGGCACCTCGCACATCGTCACGGTCGTAAACCAACAAGTGCACACCCACCTCTTCCTGCAACCCGGTGCAAAACGCATGCACGCTCAGCGCCTCGACCGATTCGCCATGAAAACCGGTTACCGTCCGGGGCACATACTTTACCCGGTGATCAATCAGCGATATCTCAGCCGATTTGCAGTCATCGCAAAACAACTGAATGTAAATATCGGACAAACGGGTGGCCGTACCGAGCCAGACAGATCCGCCCAGATGGGGTGAATACTCGGCCATGCGCTCCATCCAGACCACAGCCAGCTGCCGCAAAGCCAGCAACTCGCCGGGCTGCGTGTCTTGGCAGAACACCGAAATGTAATCCACCACGGCATCTTCAATCTCGTCGTTATTGGGCAAAGGCGTACGGGATGGAAGGCCAAGCTGCTTGATGGCTCGGTGCTTTGCCGGGCCGTATTCCAGCCCCTCTTCCACCACCAGCCGGGCAGCCACGCTTGAAATTTCTGATTTGAGGGAATCCATGGATCTGCATTTTGCCCGGAATGCCGCAGCCTAAAATCTGCGTATGCACATTCATATTCTGGGTATTTGCGGCACATTCATGGGTGGCCTGGCCGCGTTGGCACGCGAGGCAGGGCACCGGGTCACGGGCTGCGACAGTGGCGTCTACCCGCCGATGAGCGATCAATTGCGAGCCTTGGGCATCGAGTTGATTGAAGGCTTTGGCGCTGAGCAACTGGGCTTGCAGCCCGACATGTTTGTGGTCGGCAATGTCGTGAGCCGGGCTCACTTGAACGATGGCACACCTAAATTCCCGCTGATGGAAGCTATTCTGGATGCAGGCCTGCCTTACACCAGCGGGCCGCAGTGGCTTGCCGAGCATGTTTTGCAAGGTCGCCATGTGATTGCCGTGGCCGGCACCCACGGCAAAACCAC
>JAUXQA010000297.1 GCA_030683195.1 Rhodoferax sp.
CCGCCCTTGTCTCCCTGCTCTCTGAGCTGGCGAAAACCAGAACCGTTTACGTTTCCGGTATCCCTGATCTCCAGATACCGCACGAAAACCTAGAGGACCCCACCAAGTGGCCTGACCTGGTGCCTGATGGCTCCATCATCGTTATTGATGAGGTCCAACGCGTATGGCGTCCACGCGGTCCCGGCTCCAAAGTCCCCCCGGACATTGCCGCCCTTGAAACCCATCGGCACCGTGGCCTAGATTTCTACGTTGTCACCCAGTCACCAAGGCTCATAGATTCCAACGTTCGTGGCCTCTGCGGCCGCCATATCCATCTGCGTGACCTCGGCATCCTCGGCCGCTTCTGGTACGAGTGGCCCGAATGCGCCGACCAATGTGCCACCACATGGAAAAACGCACCGCTCAAAAAACGATACCGCCTACCAAAAGGCATATTTGACAAATACAAATCGGCCTCTGTCCATGTCAAGCCCATTCGGTCATTCCCCACCATGCTTTTGGTGATGGTCCTTGCCCTGCTCGTCGTGGCCTTCATGTCATGGAAGGCGTACACCATGATTTCGTCCAAAATATCACCGCCCCAAGTTGTCCAGGTGAAAAAAGAACCCGGCCAGCTTCCAACTGGTGAGAGTCGCGCCCCTGCCGCCCATGTTTCGCCTGTCCCTGAATATGACCCGACCATCTTCATCCCAAGGCAAACCAACAAACCCGAAACCGCTCCAGCCTATGACCACCTGCGCGTGGTCGCTGCTATGCCTATGGTCTCCGGTGGTATCTGTCTCGGCCAGAAATGCAAGTGCTTCACCAGTCAAGGCACAGACTCAGGCCTAGGCTCCGACGAGTGCCGCGACTGGATGCAGCACCGCCCGTTCAACCCCTACCAAAACGCCGACAACTCCAAAGGCTCACAGTCCCAAACTGCACCGCCTCCACCAGTCCAAGCCACACCGCCAGAACCTCGCCTCACTGCTGATCTGAGTGCAGGTTACTCCGCCACCCTTCCAACAGTTAAAACACCTCTTTACTGATAAACATGGCTGTTCACGAAAAACCTTTTACGAATAGTAAAAAGGTTTTGAGGCTGCTAGGGGGTATGGGGGGCCGCCCCCATGTCAACCTCTCCCCGCCCTTACCAGTTGATAACGAATAGATTTTTGCTATCAATAACACCTTAACGATTTATACATCGTATAAAATACGCGACAGAAAGCTACCAAGTTCCCTTGGGTTGCTTGCGACGGACAAAACTGGCGATGAGTTCAGCGGCGTCCTGCCGGTTCACCCGCTGTGCGAAGTCAATCGCGGTCAAACCCAAGTCGTTCTTGAGCAAGGGGTCAGCACCGGCATCCAGCAGCAGCTTCACAGCGGCTGTTGAGCCGTAGTGCGCAGCCATCATCAGCGGTGTGCTGCCATTCGGTGACGCCGCGTCAATGTAGGCGTGGTTCTCAAGAAGCAGTTCCATCACCGACAGATGCCCGTTGGTTGCGGCGTAATGCAATGGTGTCCAGCCCGGCTTGTTTACATCTGCCCCTTGCTTGATCAGCTGCTTGCAGACCTCAATGAGCCCCTTGAGCGAGGCCAGCATCAGTGGGCTTTCGTCTTTCAGGTTGCGCGCTTCGACATTGGTTTTGGGCCAATTCAACAAAATACGGGTCACCTTCATTGACTGCTCCCGAACGGCCATAAGCAGTCCGGGATCACCAGCCGGGCTGACCGTATTGGCATCAAACCCGCGCAGAAGCAAGTCTTCGACGGCAGCGGGCTCATCCCGTTTGATGGCTGAAAAGAAGTCATCGTACGAACCGGCATGGCTAAGGCCGTAAGCAACCAAGAAACCACTGCACAGCAGTATCCTGGCACCCAGCTTGAACCGGGCGGTCTTCACGTCAAAACACCGCTGAAAAGCACGTCAAAATTATGGCTCGTGTGTTCAGCAATCTTCTCGACTGAACACCCTCGGAGTTGAGCCAGTTGAGCAGCCACCAGCGGCACATAGGATGGATTGTTGGTTTTGCCCCGGTGAGGAGCCGGCGCGAGATAGGGGCTGTCCGTCTCAATCAACAGCCGGTCCAGCGGCACAAATGCAGCAACGTCACGCAGGTCCTGGGCATTTTTGAAAGTCAGGATGCCACTGAATGAGATGTAAAAACCCAGATCGAGCGCAGCCCGGGCAACCTCGGCGGTCTCGGTGAAGCAATGAAAAACGCCGCCGGCACTGCCTGGCGTGCCATTTTCCCCCTCGTCCCGCAGAATGGCTAGCGTGTCGACTGACGCACTGCGCGTGTGAATGACCAAGGGCTTGCCCAACTGGCGGGCAGCCCGGATGTGGGTACGAAACCTGCTGCGCTGCCATTCCATGTCTGACACGGTGCGTTCGCCCAAGCGGTAGTAGTCCAGTCCGGTCTCACCAATGCCCACCACGCGTGCCATTTGTCCGCGACTAAGCAGGTCATCCAGGGTGGGTTCGGTCACGCCCTCGTTGTCGGGGTGCACGCCCACGGTGGCCCAGAAGTTGTCGTATTGGCTGGCCAGCGCCTGGACCTCAGGGAATTCTTCCAGCGTGGTGCAAATGCACAAGGCGCGGGTCACCCGGGCCTTTTGCATGGCAAGGCGAATATCTAGCAGATTGGCTGTGAGCTCGGGAAAGGTCAGGTGGCAGTGGGAATCGGTGAACATGAATTCTCGGAAGTCAGAGTGTCTGGGTCGCTCGGTCGGAGCCCAGGTGGGCGCCCAAAATTTCTTCTATTTTGAACTTCAAGGCCTGCGATTTGGGATCATTGGGGAACTTCACGCCCACACCTTGCGTGCGGCTATTGGCCGCCTTGGGCGGCGTAACCCAAGCTACTTTTCCCGCCACGGGATAGCGTTGCGTATCTTCAGGCAGGGACAGCAGGACATAGACGTCATCACCCAGCTTGTAGTCGCGCGTGGTGGGAATGAAAATACCTCCATCGGAAAATAGGGGGATGTAAGCCGCATACAAAGCAGACTTTTCCTTGATGGCCAATTGGATGACGCTGGGACGGGGTGTGGCGGGTGGGGGGGCAGAACTCATCGTTAGGGCATTTTCTTAGTCTGAGTTTAGGGCGTTTTGGGCCTGAGCCACAAGCGCCTCCAGCATCAGTCCAGCATTGAAAGGGTGCTCCACAGTGCGGTGCGTGGCGGCCAGGGCATGAGACCACGCAGTCAGCGAACTCAGTGAACCGCCCGCTGGCAGGTCACTGGCATCAAAAAATCGGGCGCTGGCACCCACCTTGAGCGCGAGCATGTCGTGACACAGCTTGTGCAATGCGTCGACCACTTGCGCCGGTGTCCAGTCTTTCAGGACGCTGCCATCTCCCTGCGACATGGCTTTGGGCAGCCTGACCCAAGTGGCTGCAAATGAGTCACCCGCCGACCTGCCCTGGCAATATTGCAGGGCGTCTTCGGGCCGGCCACCAGCGGCTCGCAACATCACGCGCGCCTGGTCGGGAGCAACCCCCTGCCCTTGCAGCCAACTTGTGGATTCTCCAACCGTGGGCCATAGCATGCTATGGCCCAGGCAGCGACTGCGAATGGTGGGCAGTAGCTGGTGGGCTGCCTCGGTTGCCAGCACAAACTTGACGTCACCGGGTGGTTCTTCCAGGGTTTTGAGCAGGGCGTTGGCGGTGATGTTGTTCATCCGCTCAGCCGGAAAAACCAGGATGGCCTTGGCACCTCCCCGGGCGCTGGTGCGCTGGGAGAATTCCACGGCATCACGCATCGCGTCCACGCGGATTTCTTTGCTCGGTTTGCGTTTTTTGTCGTCAACCTCGGCCTGCGCTTTTTCGCCCAAGGGCCAACCCAGGGCCAACATCACGGTCTCGGGCATCAAAACGCACAGGTCGGCATGGGTATGCACGTCAATGGCGTGGCAGCTGCCGCACGTCCCACAGGCGCCATTTTGGGTCGGCGCGTTGCAAAGCCAGGCCCGCACCAAGGCCAGCGCCAGGCTGTACTGGCCCAAACCTGACGGGCCTGCCAGCAACCAGGCATGGCCACGTTGCGCGAGCAGTTGGGTCGCTTGCGCTGCAATCCAGGGGGCGGTGACTGTGGTGCTCATAGCCATCCGCGCGCGGTGAGGGATTGCAATACATCTTGCCAAACCCCCTCGCGGGTGTTGTCTGCGTTGATGCGGGCAAAACGGGCCGGGCTGGCCTGCATGCGCTGCAGGTAGCCTCTGGCCACGCGCTGAAAAAAGTCCAGGGGCTGGGCCTCAAACTTGTCGGGCACACGGGCGCCCTGGAGCCGCTGTGCCGCGATCTCGGGGGATAAGTCAAACCAGACGGTTAAGTCGGGTTGACGAACAAAATCGACCTCTAGCCGGCGTATTTGTTGTACCCATTGCTCTAAAGTAGATAGCATTTGAAGGTCAAACCCACGCCCGCTGCCCTGGTAGGCAAAAGTGGCATCGGTAAACCGGTCACACAGCACCACCTCGCCCCGGGCTAGCGCGGGTTCAATGCATTGCTGCAGGTGATCCCGGCGGGCGGCGAAAACCAACAAGGCTTCGGTCATGGCATCCATGGTGTCGTTGAGGACCATAACGCGCAGTTTTTCGGCCAAGGGTGTGCCGCCTGGTTCACGAGTGAGGGTAACCACCCTGCCCTGCGCACGAAATGCGTCTGCCAACCCCTCGATGTGGGTGGATTTTCCGGCACCGTCAATGCCTTCAAAACTGATGAAAAGTGCGCCCGAGGGCTGGGATTCGGTCATGCCTTATTGCCCGCGTTGGTATTTGTTGACCGCACGATTGTGCTCATCGAGGCTGGCGCTAAATTGGCTGGTGCCGTCGCCGCGGGCCACAAAATACAAGGCTTTGGTGCTGGCAGGCTGAACGGCTGCCAGCAAGGCTGACTTGCCAGGCATGGCAATCGGCGTGGGTGGCAAGCCGGTGCGGGTGTAGGTGTTCCACGGGGTGTCGGCTTGCAGGTGGCGACGGCGCAGGTTGCCGTCAAAGGCATCGCCCAGGCCGTAAATCACCGTGGGATCGGTTTGCAACATCATGCCGATTCTGAGCCTGTTTGTGAACACACCGGCAATCAGGGCTTGGTCATTGGCTCGTCCGGTTTCTTTCTCGACGATGCTGGCCAGAATCAGGGCTTGCTCCGGTGTTTTGAGGGGTGTATCCGCAGCACGCTGGCTCCACGCAGCCTCCAGTTTTTTATCCATGGCCCGCATCGCCCGCGCCAACACCGCCAGATCGCTGCTGCCCTTGGCGTAGGTGTAGGTGTCAGGGAAAAACCGGCCTTCGGGGTGAATTCCCGGTCTACCAAGGGATTTCATGATCAAATCTGGCTCTAGCCGGTATGTTTCTTGCCCCAACTGCTCAGCTTTTGATAGTGCTTCGCGCATCTGCTTGAAAGTCCAGCCCTCCACTAGGGTCACCGCACGCAAGGCTTCATCGCCACGAACCAGCTTGTCCAGCAGGCTGCGCGGGGTGGCGCCTTGGTTGATCTCATAGCTGCCGGCCTTGATCTGGCGCGAGTCGCCTGACAATCGGAACCACCAATACAAAAGAAAGGGGTGGGTGTCGATCCCGCTGTCAATCGCCGCCTGGACGACGCCGCGCGCGGAGGTGCCCGCCTCGATCGACAGGTCGACCGTTTCACTGTTCAGGCGCAAGCCGTGGTTAAGCCACCACGCAGCCCCTGTTCCGGCCAAAGCCACCAGCACCACAAATAAACCAAAGAGTCGACGCACAGCCCTACAGCCTCACCAAAAATTGATGGGGCATGATAATTCAAGCCATGCACTACAAACTTAATGGGGTCGCCCCACTGCCTCACCTCGGTGTGATCCGGGTTGAAGGCGACGACGCAGCCAAATTTCTTCATGGCCAATTGACGCAAGACTTCTCCTTGCTGGGCTTGTCCGAGGCGCGCCTGGCCGGGTTTTGCTCAGCCAAAGGCCGCATGCAGGCCAGCTTCATCGGCTTCAAGCGCAGCCCGACCGAGGTGCTGCTGGTGTGTCAGCAGGATGTTCTGGCAGCCACACTCAAACGCCTGTCCATGTTTGTCATGCGTGCCAAGGCCAAACTGACGGATGCCACGGCTGACTACGCGTTGTTCGGGCTGGCTGGGGATGTACTGGATTTGATAGCGCCTGCCGCAATGTCTGCCTGGGTCAAACAAGATTTGGGTGCTGCATCGCTCGTCAGCCTGTACCCGGCGGACGGTGTTCGCCGCGCACTCTGGCTGGCTCCCGTGACAGAGGCAGCACCGGCCGGTAGCGCAATGAGCACAGCAGACTGGAACTGGGGCGAGGTGCGCAGCGGCATTGCCATGGTGACCACGCCCATCCACGAGGCATTTGTGCCGCAAATGCTGAATTACGAGTCGGTGGGCGGGGTGAACTTCAAGAAAGGCTGCTACCCCGGTCAGGAGGTGGTGGCCCGCAGCCAGTTTCGCGGCACCTTGAAGCGGCGTGCCTACCTGGCGCATGCCAAGTCGCCCATGCAGGTGGGAGACGAAGTATTTCAAGCCGACGATGAGGCCCAGCCTTGTGGCCTGGTGGCATTGGCCGCGGTCTCGCCCCTGGGTGGTTTTGACGCCATTGTTTCCATGCAGGTGTCAGCTTTTGAGGCCAACGCGGTGCATCTGGGCGCTGCCAGCGGCGAGTTGCTCACGCTGGCTGCACCGCCCTACCCGCTGCTGGCCGACATTTAAGGCGCCGAAGCCTTTATATCAAGGGCGCTGGCAGGGCGTGGCTCATTTCGATGTGGACAATGCCCGCCTCTTCAAACGGCTCGCCATGTGGCACAAACCCAAGCCGGGCGTAAAAACCTTCGGCGCTGCGCTGTGCGTGTAACACCACATTATGGTCACCGCGCTCGGTCGCAGCCTGCATCAGGGCGCGCAGCGCGTCTCTGCCCAGGTTGGAGCCCCGCAGCACCCGGTGCACGGCCATCCGGCCTATGCGCCCCACGCCCGGGGCGTGTTGCAGCAAACGCCCGGTAGCCACTGGCAGACCCAGGCGGTTACGCACCAATACGTGTACGGCTTGGTTGTCGGCGTCATCGTGGACCAGGGCGAGCGCAATTCCTTGCTCCTGCACAAAAATATCTTCGCGGAGCTGGCTTGCTGATTTTCCGAGTTGTTCCCAACGGCCCACCTCCACGCGCACCACTGGCTCCCAGGCCTCGTAACCGGTTATCACCTCGCGCAAGGCGCCAGGCACCGGTTGGGAGGTTTGCGTGGCCGGGTTGGCAAATACATAAACCAACTCGCAGCTGATCAAGTGCTCGTCGCCCCGAAAAATGGCACCGGTGAAGAGCATGGACGAACTGCCGATGCGGGTGCATTGGAGCGCCACATCAAGCTGGTCATCCACCCGCGCCGACGCATGAAACTCAACCGTGGCTTTCTTGACGTAAACATCGCCTTCCAGTGCCAGCATGGTGGTGTCATAGGGCAAGGCCAGTGCACGCCAGTAGTCGGCCATGGCCGTATCAAAGTACATCAGGTAATGGGCGTTGAACACGATTTTTTGCATGTCCACCTCGGCCCAGCGCACCCGAAGGCGGTGGAAAAAGCGAAAGTCGGCGCGTGAAATGTCAGTCATGGTGGTCGGTCTATTGAAATGCGGTTGAGAGGGCTCGTGCAGCGTCGGCGTGGGCTCGGAGTGCTTCGGGAATGGCGCGCCCCATCTTGATGAACTCATGCACCACACCCCGGTAAATTTCAAGATCCACCGGTACACCGGCGGCGCGCAGTTTATCGGCGTACATCACACCTTCATCCACCAGGGGGTCGCATTCGGCCAGGCCAAACCAGGCCGGGGCAACGCCGTCCACATCGGGCGCACTTAAGGGTGAAAACCGCCAGTCATCCCGGTCGGCGGGGCTGCACAGGTAGTGGTTGAAGAAATAGGTGATGTGGGTTTCTTCCAGCACAAACCCTTTGGCAAAGGTCTTGTGCGAAGGTGTGTCCTGGTGGGCTGCACAACCGGGGTAAAAAAGGAGTTGCAGGCGCAGCGGCAGGCCAATGCGGCGAGCCTCGATGGCGCAGGCTGCGGCCAGTGTGCCACCCGCACTGTCGCCCCCCACGGCCATGCGCTGGGGGTCCAGACCCAGCCCGGTGCCCTCCCGGGCAGCCCATTGCACAGCGTCCCACGCATCGTCATGCGCGACCGGAAATTTGTATTGGGGCGCTAGCCGATACCCCACCGATATCACAGCGCAGTGAGCCAGGTGGCTCAGGGTGCGGCACAACACATCGTGGGTGGCCAGGCTACCGATGGTGAAGCCGCCGCCATGAAAATACAGGAGCACAGGCAGGGCCTCACCCGCAGGCGCATAGAGCCGCACGGGCACGTCATAACCATCTCGCGCCTGAAAGGTGAAGCTCGCGACCCGGTGGATTTTTGGGGCCGCGAGGTCCAGCACGCCAGCGCCCACCTCGTAAGTTGCCCTGGCTTGTATGGGTGTAATCGCGTGCAAGGGCACTTGGGGTGCACGCGCCATTCGGTCCAGCACGCCATGCATGGCGGGTGTAAGGAGCGAGCGTGGGTTGCGTTGATGACTCATCTAAGGGGGTTCTTGTTAAAGTGCAGGTTTTCATCCTACACCGCAGAACCTCATGGCACTTATCTATTACGTGACACAAATCCAGTTCGAATTTGGGGCCATCAAGCTCCTCAAGCAGGAGTGCGAGCGGGTGGGCATCAGCCGGCCGCTGATCGTCACCGACGCTGGCGTGAAAGCCGCCGGCGTTTTGCAAAAAGCCCTGGATGCGTTGACAGGCATGCGCGTGGCCGTGTTTGACCAGACGCCTTCCAACCCGACCGAAGCGGCCGTGCGCGAGGTTTTCGAAGAAGTCGGATTAGAGGTGGCTTTATTTCACGACGACTGCCAGCCGATTTTTAATGAAAACAAAAAATCTATAATCCCGCCGCAGTACATGCTGCGTATTCCTTTCGAAGGCATGAGTGATCATGTGACTTTTGTTTATTTCGCCAAAAGCGAGAGCGATGTGTTAAAATT